>NZ_VFSI01000001.1:0-234423 GCF_006385825.1 Streptococcus sp. D2
AGCTTCTCTAAGCTATATCCTTGTTTTCTAAGTTCATAGATCTGAACTTTATCATCATAAGTTAATTTCATAATAAAAACACCCCAAAAGTTAGATTTTTTCTGTCTAACTTTTGGGGTGCAGTTCATTATTGGTCTATTCACAGGTCTTTCTTTCAATCGCTCTTCCGTTTTCAATCTTCCCTTTGATTTATTTAACTTCTAAGAAATCACTGATGGGAGAATTTACCAATGCCAAATGGAATACCATCCTTGGCTATATCGTTTCCATTATCTTAACAATTCTCAATGTGAAATTGTTATTTGATATTTTCTAAGAAATTCACCCGAGTTATAAAACAAGCATATAAGAAAAAAGATACCCAAGATTTCTTGAGTCTACTGAAAAAGTCATCAAATTGATGGCTTTTTTGTTATACTAGAGATGAGGTGAGATGATGCTTGATAATCAGTTAACTATGGATGTCAGTCCTTATTCTAGTTTGTATGATATCGTGGTTCCTAAAACCCACTTTTTACGTCAGCTAACTGAACTCTGTGATTTTAGCTTTATTTATGATGAACTAGAAAAGAATTATCGTCCCGATTTTGGGCGTAAAGCTTATTCACCGATTATGATATTCAAATATCTCTTGTTAAAAGATATTTATAAGTTATCAGATGTAGATGTGGTAGGACGTTCCTTGTCAGATATGGCCTTTAAATTTTTTCTTGGTCTAGCTCCTGAAGATTCTGTTATCGAGCCATCCTCTCTGACGAAATTTAGAAAGCTAAGAATTAAAGATGATAAACTGCTTGATGTATTGATTCAGAAGTCTGTTCAAATTGCACTCGAACATAACTTGATTAAGAGTAAAATCCTCATTGTGGATGCCACTCACACCAAATCTCATTATAATCATAAGAAACCCCAAGAAATCCTTAGAGAGCGTTCAAAAGCTTTACGTAAAACAATTTATCAACATTCAGAAGATATCAAAATAGAATTTCCAAAGAAACCTCAAGAAGATAACCTCGAAGCAGAGTTGACCTATACAGAGGAGTTAATGGCTGTGGTTGAAAAACACAAGGAACTCTTAGCCCTACCGGCTGTTTCTCAAAAGTTCAATTACCTAAAAGAGGCTGTCGAGGACGACTTAGAACATTTGGAAGCTTCTGTTAAGGAGGAGACTAGGCTTGGACATAAGACAGCCGATACCTCTTTCTATGGATATAAAAGTCATATCGCTATGACGGATGAACGGATTATTACTGCTTGCGTGGTCACTTCTGGTGAACAAAGCGATGGGAAATATTTACCTGAGTTATATGCCAAAACAAAGGAAAATAGTCTGGACATCGAGACTATTATTGGTGATGCGGCTTATTCAGGAAAGGACAACATTCAACTAGCTCGCAAAGAAAAGATTCATTTGGTTTCAAAACTGAATCCTTCTGTTTCAAAAGGTTACCGTAAAGAAGAGGATGCGTTTGAATTTAATAAAGATGCAGGGCTATTTGTCTGTCCAGAAGGACACATGGCTGTTCGCAAAGCAAGGACAGGGAAAAAATATCAAAATAAGAATCAAGTTGTCACTCATTACTTTGACATTGAGAAGTGCAAGAGTTGCCTTTCCAAGGAAGGATGTTATAAGGAGGGGGCAAAGTCTAAAACTTATTCAATAGCCATTAAGAGTGACGACCATCTTTTCCAGAAGAAATTTCAGGAAACACCTTATTTTAAAGAAATGGCCAGACATCGCTATAAAATCGAAGCAAAGAATGCCGAACTAAAACAGAGACATGGCTTTGATGTCGCGAGAGCATCGGGTCTTTTCAGCATGGAGTTACAGGCAGCCACAACCATCTTCGTGGTCAATATGAAACGAATTATGACCTTAATAAATACAAAATAACCGAGGAACTCGCTCAAATTAACGAGAGATTCCCCGGTTTTCATTTCATTAAAAGTAAGAGACCTATTTTTTCAGTGGACTCGATTTCTTGGGTATCTTTTTTAAAATAAACGGAAGACATGGGATTCGAACCCACGCACGCTGTTACACGCCTACCGCGTTTCCAACACGGCCTCTTAAGCCTCTTGAGTAATCTTCCAATACTTACTCAAATAGTCTACCATAAAGACCCTTATCTTGCAATAAAAATTCTAGAAATAAGAAAAATGATAGATTTTGAAAGAAAATGGCAAAAAATGCTTGACTTTGAAAGAAAGTGTGATAGAATAAATAGTGTAAACGATAACAGGAGGTGATTCAGTGTTAAAAACAGAGCGGAAACAACTGATTTTAGAGGAGTTAAATCAACATTATGTAGTTTCTCTAGAAAAATTAGTTAGTTTGTTAGAAACGTCAGAATCAACGGTTCGAAGAGACTTGGATGAGTTGGAAGCAGAGAACAAGCTTCGTCGCGTGCATGGTGGAGCAGAATTGCCCCATTCCTTACAGGAAGAAGAAACCATTCAAGAGAAATCTGTCAAAAACCTTCAAGAAAAGAAGTTGCTGGCTCAGAAAGCTGCTTCTCTCATCAAGGAACAAGATGTCATCTTTATCGATGCTGGAACAACAACTGCTTTTTTGATTCATGAATTGATCAATAAGAATGTTACAGTCGTGACCAACTCGATTCACCATGCAGCACAGTTGGTTGAAAAGCAAATTCCAACTGTCATGGTTGGAGGAAGTGTCAAGATGGCGACAGATGCTAGCATCGGGGGCGTTGCTCTTAACCAGATTAACCAATTGCACTTTGACCGTGCCTTTATCGGGATGAATGGTGTGGACGATGGCTATTATACGACTCCTGATATGGAAGAGGGGGCTGTGAAGCGTGCTATTTTAGAGAATGCCAAACAGACCTATGTCTTGGTGGATTCGTCTAAAATTGGACAAACTTGCTTTGCCAAGGTAGCACCACTCAAACGAGCTATTGTTATCACAAGTCAAGGGCATGAGCTCTTGCAGGTTATTAAGGAGAAAACGGAGGTAATAGAAGTATGATTTATACAGTCACACTCAATCCATCCATTGACTATATCGTTCGTTTGGACCAAGTCCAAGTCGGTAGTGTCAATCGTATGGACAGTGATGATAAGTTTGCTGGTGGGAAAGGAATCAATGTCAGTCGTGTCTTGAAACGTTTGGATATTCCAAATACAGCGACTGGATTTATCGGAGGTTTTACTGGTAAATTTATCACAGATACTTTGGCTGATGAAGCAATCGAGACACGTTTTGTCCAAGTGGCAGAAGATACTCGTATCAATGTCAAGATCAAAGCAGACCAAGAGACAGAAATCAACGGAACGGGTCCAAATGTCGAACCAGCCCAGTTAGAAGAATTGAAAGCTATTTTATCTAGTTTGACTGCAGAAGATACAGTTGTCTTTGCTGGTTCAAGTGCTAAAAATCTAGGCAATGTTATCTACAAGGATTTGATTGCCTTGACGCGCCAGACGGGTGCGCAAGTGGTTTGTGACTTTGAAGGACAGACCTTGATTGATAGTTTGGAATACCAACCGCTCTTGGTTAAACCAAACAATCATGAACTTGGAGCTATCTTTGGAGTGAAACTCGAAAGTTTAGATGAAATTGAGAAATACGCTCGTGAGTTACTGGCTAAAGGTGCTCAAAACGTGATCGTCTCTATGGCTGGCGACGGTGCCCTTCTGGTAACATCTGGGGGAGCTTACTTCGCTAAACCAATCAAGGGAACCGTGAAAAATTCAGTTGGGGCTGGTGATTCTATGGTCGCTGGATTTACAGGTGAATTTGTCAAATCCAAAGACGCAGTAGAAGCCTTCAAATGGGGAGTAGCTTGTGGAACGGCAACCACCTTCTCAGACGACTTGGCAACGGCGGAATTTATTAAAGAAACATATGAAAAAGTTGAGGTAGAAAAACGATGAAAATTCAAGACCTATTGAGAAAAGATGTTATGTTGCTGGATTTGCAGGCAACTGAAAAAACAGCTGTCATCGACGAGATGATTAAAAGTTTGACAGATCACGGTTATGTGACAGATTTTGAAACTTTTAAAGAAGGAATTTTGGCGCGTGAAGCTCTGACTTCTACAGGTTTGGGTGACGGAATCGCTATGCCTCACAGCAAAAACGCTGCTGTCAAAGAAGCGACAGTTCTCTTTGCCAAGTCAAACAAGGGTGTTGACTACGAGAGCTTGGATGGACAAGCAACCGACCTCTTCTTTATGATTGCAGCTCCAGAAGGTGCTAATGACACTCACTTGGCTGCCTTGGCAGAATTGTCTCAATACTTGATGAAAGATGGATTTGCTGACAAACTTCGCCAAGCAACATCAGCTGACCAAGTCATTGAGCTTTTTGACCAAGCTTCAGAAAAAACTGAGGAACCTGTTCAAGTACCTACCAATGACTCTGGTGACTTTATCGTTGCTGTTACAGCTTGTACAACAGGTATTGCCCACACTTACATGGCCCAAGAAGCTCTTCAAAAAGTAGCTACTGAAATGGGTGTTGGAATTAAGGTCGAAACCAACGGTGCTAGCGGTGTTGGAAATCAACTAACTGCAGAAGATATCCGCAAGGCTAAAGCTGTTATCATTGCGGCAGACAAGGCCGTTGAAATGGATCGTTTCGATGGCAAACCATTGATCAATCGTCCAGTTGCTGACGGTATCCGCAAGACAG
Source organism: Streptococcus sp. D2 (assembly GCF_006385825.1). GTDB lineage: Bacteria > Bacillota > Bacilli > Lactobacillales > Streptococcaceae > Streptococcus > Streptococcus shenyangsis. Next base: position 4,663 of record NZ_VFSI01000001.1, read on the forward strand.
AAGAGTTGATCAACTTGGCTCTTTCTGGAGATGCTGAAGTCTACCGTGCTGCTAATGGAGCCAAAGCCGCAACAACCTCTAACGAAAAACAAAGTCTTGGTGGTGCCTTCTACAAACACTTGATGAGTGGTGTCTCTCAAATGTTGCCATTCGTTATCGGTGGTGGTATCATGATTGCCCTTGCCTTCTTGATTGACGGTGCTTTGGGTGTTCCGAATGAAAACCTTGGTAATCTTGGTTCTTACCATGAGTTAGCTTCTATGTTCATGAAAATTGGTGGTGCAGCCTTTGGATTGATGCTCCCAGTCTTTGCAGGTTATGTTGCCTACTCTATCGCTGAAAAACCAGGTTTGGTAGCAGGTTTCGTGGCTGGTGCTATTGCCAAAGAAGGTTTTGCATTTGGTAAAATTCCTTATGCTGCAGGTGGTGAAGCAACTTCAACTCTTGCAGGTGTCTCATCTGGTTTCCTAGGTGCCCTTGTTGGTGGATTTATTGCAGGTGCTTTGGTTCTTGCTATCAAGAAATACGTTAAAGTTCCTCGTTCACTTGAAGGTGCAAAATCAATCCTTCTCTTGCCACTTCTTGGGACAATCTTGACTGGATTTGTTATGCTAGCTGTTAACATCCCAATGGCAGCAATCAACACTGCTATGAATGACTTCCTAGGCGGTCTTGGAGGCGGTTCAGCTGTCCTTCTTGGTATCGTCCTTGGTGGAATGATGGCTGTTGACATGGGTGGACCAGTTAACAAAGCGGCCTATGTCTTTGGTACAGGTACGCTTGCAGCAACTGTTTCTTCAGGTGGTTCTGTAGCTATGGCAGCAGTTATGGCTGGAGGAATGGTGCCACCACTTGCCATCTTTGTCGCAACTCTTCTTTTCAAAGATAAATTTACCAAAGAAGAACGCAACTCTGGTTTGACAAACATCATCATGGGCTTGTCATTTATCACTGAGGGAGCGATTCCATTTGGTGCCGCTGACCCAGCTCGTGCGATCCCAAGCTTCATCCTTGGTTCAGCAGTAGCAGGTGGACTCGTTGGTCTTACTGGTATCAAACTCATGGCGCCACACGGAGGAATCTTCGTTATCGCCCTTACTTCAAATGCTCTCCTTTACCTCGTTGCTGTCTTGGTAGGAGCAATCGTAAGTGGTGTGGTCTATGGTTACCTACGCAAACCACAAGCATAAAAAATAGAAAAATGAAAAGATTGGACCGTTTGGTGCAGTCTTTTTCTCTTTCCGAAATGCCTGTGAAATATGATATAATAGAAGAATGGCAAACAAGAATACAAGTAAAACAAGACGGAGACCGTCTAAAGCAGAACTCGAAAGAAAAGAAGCGATTCAACGAATGTTGATTTCGTTGGGAATCGCGCTTTTATTGATTTTCGCAGCCTTCAAATTAGGGGCTGCAGGTATAACCCTTTACAATTTAATTCGCTTACTGGTGGGTAGCCTAGCTTATCTAGCAATATTTGGTATTCTGCTCTACCTCTTCTTTTTCAAGTGGATACGAAAACAGGAAGGGCTCCTATCTGGCTTTTTCACCATATTTGCTGGCTTGCTCTTGATTTTGGAGGCCTACTTAGTTTGGAAATATGGTTTGGATAAGTCCGTTCTAAAAGGAACCATGGCTCAGGTTGTGACGGATTTGACTGGTTTTCGAACGACCAGTTTTGCTGGAGGGGGCTTGATTGGTGTTGGACTCTATGTGCCAACTGCCTTTCTCTTTTCAAATATCGGCACTTACTTTATTGGTTCTATCTTGATTTTAGCAGGCGCTCTCCTAATCAGTCCTTGGTCTGTTTACGATATTGCTGAATTCTTCAGTAGAGGATTTGCCAAATGGCGAGAAGGGCATGAGCGTCGAAAAGAGGAACGCTTTGTCAAACAAGAAGAAAAAGTTCGCCAAAAGGCTGAGGAAGAGGCTAGATTAGAACAAGAAGAGGCTGAAAAAGCCTTACTCGATTTGCCTCCTATTGATATGGAAACGGGTGAAATTCTGACAGCAGATGTTGTACTTGACGCTCCACCTTTTCCAGAAGAAGACTGGGTGGAACCAGAAATCATCCTACCTCAAGCTGAACTTGAATTCGCTGAACAGGAAGATGGCTCTGATGATGAAGATATTCAGGTCGATTTTTCAGCCAAGGAGGCTCTTGAATACAAACTTCCAAGCTTACAACTCTTTGCCCCAGATAAACCAAAAGACCAGTCGAAAGAGAAGAAAATTGTTCGAGAAAATATCAAAATTCTAGAAGAAACCTTTGCTAGCTTTGGTATCAAGGTGACGGTTGAACGGGCTGAAATTGGACCATCAGTAACCAAGTATGAAGTCAAGCCAGCAGTAGGTGTAAGGGTCAACCGCATTTCCAATCTGGCAGATGACCTCGCTCTAGCCTTGGCAGCCAAAGATGTCCGGATCGAAGCACCTATCCCAGGGAAATCCCTAGTCGGAATCGAAGTACCCAACTCTGAAATTGCGACAGTTTCTTTCCGTGAACTTTGGGAACAATCTCAAACGAAAGCTGAAAATCTCTTGGAAATTCCTTTAGGGAAGGCTGTTAATGGAACCGCAAGAGCTTTTGACCTTTCTAAAATGCCCCACTTGCTAGTCGCAGGTTCAACGGGTTCAGGGAAGTCAGTAGCAGTTAACGGCATTATCGCTAGCATCCTCATGAAGGCGAGACCTGACCAAGTTAAATTTATGATGGTGGACCCTAAGATGGTTGAGTTGTCTGTTTACAATGACATTCCTCATCTCTTGATTCCAGTTGTGACCAATCCACGCAAGGCTAGCAAGGCCCTGCAAAAGGTTGTGGATGAGATGGAAAATCGTTATGAACTCTTTGCCAAGGTGGGAGTTCGGAATATTGCAGGTTTTAATGCCAAGGTCGAGGAATTTAATGCTCAATCTGAGTACAAGCAGATTCCACTGCCACTCATCGTTGTGATTGTAGATGAGTTGGCTGACCTTATGATGGTAGCCAGCAAGGAAGTGGAAGACGCTATCATTCGTCTTGGACAGAAGGCGCGTGCTGCCGGCATCCACATGATTCTTGCAACACAGCGTCCATCGGTTGATGTCATCTCTGGTCTAATCAAAGCCAATGTCCCATCTCGTGTCGCATTTGCGGTTTCATCAGGGACAGACTCCCGTACTATCTTGGATGAAAATGGAGCAGAAAAACTGCTTGGTCGAGGGGACATGCTCTTTAAACCGATTGATGAAAATCATCCAGTTCGTCTGCAAGGATCCTTTATCTCGGATGATGATGTTGAACGCATCGTAAACTTCATCAAGGCTCAGGCAGATGCGGACTACGATGAGAGTTTTGATCCCGGTGAGGTGTCTGAAAATGAAGGAGAATTTTCAGATGGTGAATCTGGTGGAGATCCGCTTTTTGAAGAAGCCAAGGCTCTAGTTATTGAGACCCAGAAAGCTAGCGCATCCATGATTCAGCGCCGTTTGTCAGTTGGATTTAACCGTGCAACCCGCCTTATGGAAGAACTTGAGATGGCAGGTGTCATTGGTCCAGCTGAAGGTACAAAACCAAGAAAAGTATTGCAGCAATAAATTTCTCTTTGTCACTTATATTGAGTTTAACAAAAGATAAAATTGGAGAGGATAATCGTTAGAATTCATTGATAAAGTCATCACTTGATGGCTTTTTTCTATACTATAGTGAGTTGAATCTAGAATAGTACAATGCCACTTCTAAAACATAAAATTGATTTGAATTTCTCAATAAATTTGTTCACATCTTGTTTCAATCTACTATATATCAAGATGAAACGGATTTAGAATTTCTTTTAGATATATGAAGACTCCCCCTATAGTTTCTAGTGAATGTTTGTTTTTTCACTGTCCACTATAAGGGGAGCTTTTGTAATCAAGTATGAGTTAGATTTCTCTCTTCTGTTTTATTAAACTACATAGCTTACTTTTTAGTAGGCATCAGCTATTGTATTCTCCAGATGTTAGCTGACATCAATATACTGCTGCTTAAAATTTTGAGAGTTTTGTAGATTTTGAGTTTAGTTTCTGTTTACTCACCAAAGAAAAATGGTGGGGTGAATTTTTTCAGTTCTTCAAAGCATTTTTGAGCAGCTTCTGCATCTTCACAGATGACCAGACAGACATCATCACCACAGAGGGTAGCGATAGCGTCAGGGAAACTTAGAGCATCAATGATAGAACTGAATGATTGAGCAAGTCCAGGAAGAGTTTTCAACAGGACTTGGTTCTGAACTGGGCGCATCAAGACGAGAGCATCTTCCATGTAGATTTCAAGACGTTTTTCCCATTTTGAGATGGAACCAGTATTGAGAACGTAGTAGGAATTATCTTCCTCACGTACCTTTGAGAGATTCATACTTTTAATATCTCTTGAAAGAGTTGCTTGTGTAACTTGAATGTCATTATCGGCAAGAAGAGATTGTAACTCAGCTTGTGTGTGAATCTTGTTTTTCGTTACAAGAGCTCTTATGAGTTGGTGTCGGTGTTCTGATTTATTCATAAAATATTACTCCTTGTACAAGGTACAGAAAGCGTGGACTGAACGAAATCGTCAGTCGGGTGGTAAGCGGTATTGTCACGTATGATGATTTCAAAGTCAGTAGTAATTTAGAACGATACGGAGAGAATCTCCTTCTTTTAACTTGTCACTAGTTGGGTGCAGATAAATGAGAAATTTATTCGTTCATCTACATTGCTGTTCTTTACTAACAGTAAATCATTAAATTAGGGTAGCTTTTTGTCACGACTTGTTGTGAATTTACGCCAAATGGCAATTCACAGAGTTTGTCCAACATGTGGTGTGGTAGCGTGTATGATAGAGGGTCACACATGTTGGTTATGGGGCGGTATCTTTTGTTCAAGATCCAGTAGTAGGACATCTAATAACCTTAATTTGAACTGGATTTGATACCAAGTTGTAGTTTTTTTCGACTGTTCAAGTGGGTGTCTCTAATGCTAGGAAGGTCAGTGGGTCTTGGATTGACTTGTCCTTAGAAACCTTCCATATTGAAAGTCAGGTACCTTATACATTTTGACAAGGTAGGATAAGAGTAGACTGTTCAAGATCGACAGTCAGGTGGTAAGCGGTATTGTCACGGATCGTGATTTCAAAGTCAGTAGTATAGAGAACTAAACGGAGAGTGTCTCCTTCTTTTAGCTTGTAAATAGTTGGTTGCAGTTCAAATTGGACATCCATCCATTCATCTGCAGTAATATCCTCTACCAACAGTAAATCATTTTTATTTTGTAAATTGAGGTAGCCTTTTGTCACGACTCGTTGTGTATTTGCACTAAATGGCAATTCACAGAGATTTTCCAGCATGTGATAGCGACCGTTGTCAATGGTTCTAGCACTTAAAATAGCTGGGTAAGGCTGTAGGTATTTCTTTTGTCCAAATTCTAGCAGTTGGGCTGATAATAGCCCCTTGTTGGTGCTGGATTTGATACGAAGCTTGAGCTGAGCGCGACCGTTCAGGTGGAGATCTTTGGTCACAGGAAGGTCAAAAGTAATTTGATTGGCTTTCCCTTGATAGAGTTCTGTATTGAAGGTCTGGTATGTTTTACCATAGCGCTCAAAATCCTTATCTGGGTACTGGTTTTGAATGATTTGCTCTTCTTGACCAAGTGAGTAGGTTTCAAAGTTTTCTTGCTCACCGAAGTTATCAAGTGATAACCAAGTCTGAGGAGCGGTATTGTCCTGCCAAATAACGATCGGAAGTTGAAAATCTGTTTCTTGCCCCAATAATTTCTTAGTCAATAAGGCGTTCATAGATTCACGGAAGTCAATGGACTGCCAGTTGTTCATATAAACATGGGCACCATTATGGAAAAAGAGATGCTTGTTTATATGAGTAGGTAGAGCATGGAACATCTGATAAACATGAAGTGGTTTGACATTCCAATCCTGAGAACCATGGGTAAAGACAACCTCTGCCTTTACTTTATGGGCATTGAGCAGATAGTTTCGGTTATGCCAAAACTGATTGTAGTCCCCAGTCTTACGATCAAGTTGTTCTTTTACTTTTTCCAAATCAGCTTGGTGAGCCTCATTACCACGAATATAGTCGCCAGCCAAGAGATTACGAGAATAGGTTAGTTCAGCAAGGGAGTCAAAATCCTCACCTGGATAACCGCCTGGGCTAGTTACCAGACCGTTTTCACGATAATAGTTGTACCATGAAGAAATGCCAGCTTCGGCAATGATTACTTCTAAACCATCGACGCCTGTAGTCGCCAGACCATTGGACATGGTACCTAGATAAGAAAGTCCAGTTGTGGCTACTTTTCCATTTGACCAGTCAGCCTTGACTTGACGCTGGCGCGTGTGGTCGGTAAAGGCACGGCAACGACCATTGAGCCAGTCGATGACATTTTTATAAGCTTCGATTTGTTGGTAGTCTCCGTTAGTCATGAAACCAGTAGAGTCTTTGGTACCAACACCTGACACATAGAGATTAGCAAACCCTCGTGGAAGGAAGTAGTCGTTGAGACTATAGCTAGCATTAATGTGAGTTAGCTTTTCCTCACTTTCTGCTACAAGTTCAGCTTGACCATGAGGTTGGACAAGATTTAGTTGAGGTTCTTCTAGCTCAATCTTGTGAGCAGGTTTAACTTCAAGTTCGCCCTCCATCTTGTAGAGAGCCTTGTCACTAGCCTTGTCATTTGTTCCCTGATGATAGGGACTGGCCGTCATGATAGCAGGGATTTGTCCCTCATAACGAGGACGAATAATGCTGACCTTGACTAAGTCAGGTAACCCCTTTTGGTCAGTATCCACACGAGATTCAACGTAGACCACTTCTCGAATGACATCGTGGCTAGAAAAAGTAGCCAAACTCTTGCCGTTAAAGTAGTGGTAGTCATTATCCTCCGGAATAAGACCATCACTAACAAGTTGGTCGATAAGAGTATTTCCCTTTTTGGTGCGAGTATTGAGTAACTGATAGAGATTTTCAATCAAGTCACCATATATAATGGGAAATCCAGTCTCTTTACGAAAAACATCACTGTCTTCGAAGTCAACTAAATAAGAAAAGCCTAAAAGTTGAAAAGCAACAGTATAAAAAATATCTGCAGTTAAATCCTTGTCTGACTGAAAAAATTTCAGTAAGTCAGTTTCTTTATCAACTGCTAAATTAGATAGAGGATAGGTGCTATCCTTATAATTAAAAAAGAAACGAATAAGAAACGCTTCAAACATTTTTTTATTTGTAATGTTGACTGGTAAATCAAATCCATACTTTTTTAAATCACATAAAATAGTATCTCTTGGAAGTGATAAATAGCTGAATTGATTAAAGCGCATAAAACCTCCTTGTAAAATAATAATTAAGGTTATTATATCAAAAAAATGGGAGAAAGGGAATCATTAAGTGAGAAAGAAATTAATTAAAGAATAATGAATATTATTTATATGAAAAACAGGTAAAACTCTATAGTCTAAAACAAATTATCATAGTAAACAGATTAAGTGAATATATCTTTCTATTTTAAAAGATATATTCACTTCTTGGGATAAAAAGTAAAAAAATTACCGGATCATTTGATTCTTTAAATGTATTTTTACTTTTTTCGTTCAAAAAATTTTACTTTAAGGATAAAATATAGACAGGAGTCAATGCTTTTGTCTTTCTCTTTTTGAAAAATGGTATAATATAGTGAGAAGGATAGAGGAGAAGTGTAAATTGATCGCACAACTAGATACAAAAACAGTTTATAGTTTTATGGAGAGCGTTATTTCGATAGACAAGTATGTGAGAGCAGCTAAAGACTATGGCTACACTCATCTGGCTATGATGGATATTGATAACCTTTATGGGGCTTTCGACTTTCTAGAGATTACAAAAAAATACGGCATTTATCCTTTACTAGGGCTTGAAATGACTCTTTTAGTGGATGAGAAGGAAGTGAATTTGCGCTTTTTAGCTTTATCTAGTGTGGGCTATCAGCAGTTGATGAAGCTTTCAACAGCCAAGATGCAGGGGGAGAAAACATGGTCAGTCCTGTCCCAGTATCTGGAGGATATCGCAGTTATTGTACCTTATTTTGATGGATTTGAGTCGTTGGAACTAGGCTGTGATTACTATATTGGGGTTTACCCAGAAACACTAGCCAGCGAATTTCATCATCCAATCTTGCCCCTTTATCGGGTCAATGCCTTTGAAAGCAGGGATAGAGAAGTTCTACAAGTGTTAACAGCGATTAAAGAAAATCTACCACTCAGAGAAGTTCCCTTACGCTCACGACAAGATGTCCTTATATCAGCAAGTTCTTTAGAGAAACTATTTCAAGAACGTTTTCCGCAAGCCTTGGACAATTTAGAAAAACTTATTTCAGGTGTTTATTATGATTTGGATACTAGTTTGAAACTGCCTCGCTTTAATCCAGCGAGACCAGCAGTAGAAGAGTTGAGAGAACGTGCTGAGCTGGGACTTGCTCAGAAGGGGTTGACTAGTAAAGAATATCAAGACCGTCTAGACCAAGAATTGGCTGTTATTCATGATATGGGCTTTGATGATTATTTCTTGGTTGTTTGGGATTTGTTGCGTTTTGGACGTTCAAATGGCTACTATATGGGAATGGGACGGGGTTCTGCAGTTGGTAGCTTGGTTTCCTATGCCTTGGATATCACAGGGATTGACCCAGTAGAGAAAAATCTCATTTTTGAACGTTTCCTCAATCGTGAACGTTATACTATGCCTGATATTGATATTGATATTCCAGATATTTATCGTCCAGATTTTATCAGGTATGTTGGTAATAAATATGGCAGTAAACATGCTGCTCAAATCGTTACTTTTTCAACCTTTGGAGCCAAGCAAGCTCTACGAGATGTATTGAAACGCTTTGGTGTGCCCGAGTATGAATTATCTGCAATTACCAAGAAAATCAGTTTTCGTGACAATCTTAAGTCGGCTTATGAGAGTAACCTCCAGTTTCGTCAGCAAATCAATAGTAAGTTAGAATACCAAAAAGCCTTTGAGATTGCTTGCAAGATAGAGGGCTATCCCAGACAAACCTCTGTCCATGCGGCTGGTGTTGTGATTAGTGACCAAGATTTGACCAACTACATCCCTCTAAAGCATGGGGATGAAATTCCATTGACTCAGTATGATGCTCATGGAGTTGAAGCTAGTGGACTTTTGAAGATGGACTTTTTGGGACTACGAAATTTGACCTTTGTCCAGAAGATGCAAGAATTGCTTGCTGAAACAGAAGGTGTTAAGATAGCTATCAACGAGATTGATTTGGAAGATAAAGAAACGTTAGCTTTATTTGCCTCTGGTAATACAAAAGGTATCTTTCAATTTGAGCAACCTGGTGCCATTCGCTTGCTCAAGCGTGTGCAGCCAGTCTGCTTTGAAGATGTCGTAGCAACTACTTCTCTAAATAGACCAGGTGCTAGTGACTATATCAATAATTTTGTGGCAAGAAAGCATGGGCAGGAAGAAGTGACTGTTTTGGATCCAGTGCTGGAGGATATTTTGGCTCCAACCTACGGTATCATGCTCTATCAGGAGCAGGTTATGCAGGTTGCTCAGCGATTTGCTGGATTTAGTCTTGGGAAGGCCGATATTTTGCGTCGGGCTATGGGGAAAAAGGATGCCTCTGCCATGCATGAGATGAGGGCTTCCTTTATTCAAGGTTCATTAGGAGCTGGCCATACTGCAGAAAAGGCAGAGCAGGTCTTTGATGTTATGGAGAAGTTTGCAGGTTATGGTTTTAACCGATCTCATGCCTATGCATACTCAGCCTTGGCCTTCCAGTTGGCTTATTTCAAAACACATTATCCAGCCATCTTTTATCAAGTCATGTTGAATTCTGCCAACAGTGATTACTTAATGGATGCCCTAGAAGCAGGATTTGAAGTGGCGCCTCTGTCTATCAACACCATTCCCTATCACGATAAAATTACCAATAAGTCCATCTATCTAGGTTTGAAATCGATTAAAGGAGTCAGCAAAGATTTGGCACTTTGGATTATTGAAAATAGACCTTATTCTAACATTGAAGATTTTATAGCTAAATTACCTGAGAATTATCTGAAACTTCCTCTGCTAGAACCTTTGGTAAAAGTTGGCCTTTTCGATTCATTTGAAAAAAATCGTCAAAAAGTATTGAATAATTTAGCTAATCTATTTGAATTTGTGAAAGAGTTAGGTAGCTTGTTCGGTGATACAATTTATAGTTGGCAAGAATCGGAAGATTGGGCGGAACAAGAAAAATTTTATATGGAACAGGAGCTTTTAGGGATAGGTGTCAGCAAACATCCCCTACAAACTATTGCAAGTAAAGCTATTTACCCAATTACCCCAATCGGAAATTTGTCAGAAAATAGCTATGCTATTATTTTGGTTGAAGTTCAGAAAATAAAAGTGATCCGTACCAAAAAGGGTGAAAATATGGCCTTCTTACAGGTAGATGATAGTAAGAAAAAATTGGATGTTACCCTCTTTTCAGACTTATATCGACAGATTGGTCAGGAAGTAAGAGAGGGAGCATTCTACTATATCAAAGGGAAAGTCCAGTCACGTGATGGCCGTCTGCAAATGATTGCACAAGAAATAAGAGAAGCAGTGGCTGAGCGCTTTTGGATTCAGGTGAAAAATCATGAATTGGATCAAGAAATTTCACGTATTTTAGAGCAATATAAAGGCCCAATTCCAGTCATCATCAGGTATGAAGAGGAACGGAAAACCATTATATCTCCTCAGCATTTTGTAGCTAAATCTGATGAATTAGAAGCGAAATTAGGTGGAATCGTTATGAAAACGATTTATCGCTAAAATTACGGAAAATAGAAGAATTTTCCAATTAAATGTGATATAATCAGTAAGAATGTTAAAAGAAAAAGGAGCATAAACCAAATGAAACGTATTGCTGTTTTAACTAGTGGTGGAGACGCCCCTGGTATGAATGCTGCCATCCGTGCAGTTGTTCGTCAAGCAATTTCAGAAGGAATGGAAGTATTCGGTATCTATGACGGATATGCTGGTATGGTTGCCGGTGAAATTCATCCCCTAGATGCAGCTTCAGTAGGAGACATCATTTCTCGTGGTGGTACTTTCCTTCACTCAGCTCGTTACCCAGAGTTCGCTCAACTTGAAGGGCAACTTAAAGGGATTGAGCAATTGAAAAAACACGGAATTGAAGGTGTAGTTGTTATCGGTGGTGACGGATCTTACCACGGCGCTATGCGTTTGACTGAACATGGCTTCCCAGCTATCGGTCTTCCAGGTACAATCGATAATGATATCGTTGGTACTGACTTCACAATCGGTTTTGACACAGCGGTTACTACTGCTATGGATGCTATCGATAAGATTCGTGATACATCATCAAGTCACCGTCGTACTTTTGTTATTGAAGTTATGGGACGTAACGCTGGTGATATCGCTCTTTGGGCAGGTATTGCAACTGGTGCTGATGAAATCATCATTCCTGAAGAAGGTTTCAAGTTTGAAGATATCGTAGAGAGCATTAAATGTGGTTATGAGTGTGGTAAAAAACACAATATCATCGTCTTGGCAGAAGGTGTGATGTCAGCGGCTGAATTTGGTCAAAAACTAAAAGAAGCTGGAGACACAAGTGACCTTCGTGTAACAGAACTTGGACATATTCAACGTGGTGGTTCTCCAACTGCTCGTGACCGTGTATTGGCGTCACGTATGGGTGCCCATGCCGTTAAACTTCTTAAAGAAGGTATTGGTGGTGTTGCGGTTGGTATTCGTAACGAGAAAATGGTTGAAAATCCAATTCTTGGTACTGCAGAAGAAGGTGCATTGTTTAGTCTTACTGAAGATGGTAAGATTGTTGTTAATAATCCACATAAAGCCGACATTGAGCTATCTAGCTTGAATAAGAGCTTGTCATAATTAAAAAATTAGCTAATAAGACCAAAGAGGTCATATATAAAGGAGTCACAAAAATCATGAACAAACGTGTAAAAATCGTTGCAACCTTAGGTCCTGCGGTAGAAATCCGTGGTGGTAAAAAATTTGGTGATGACGGATACTGGAGTGGAAAACTTGATGTTGAAGCTTCTGCTAAAAACATTGCTAAATTGATTGAAGCTGGAGCTAATACATTCCGTTTCAACTTCTCACACGGTGACCATCAAGAACAAGGTGACCGTATGGCAACTGTTAAACTTGCTGAAAAACTTGCAGGTAAAAAAGTTGGTTTCCTTCTTGATACTAAAGGACCAGAAATCCGTACAGAATTATTCGAAGGCGATGCTAAAGAATACTCTTACGTAACTGGTGAAAAAATCCGTGTTGCTACTAAACAAGGTATCCAATCAACTCGTGAAGTGATTGCTTTGAACGTTGCTGGTGCCCTTGATATCTACGATGATGTTGAAGTTGGTCACCAAGTTTTGGTTGACGATGGTAAACTCGGTCTTCGTGTTTTCGCAAAAGACGATGCAACTCGTGAATTTGAAGTAGTAGTTGAAAATGACGGTGTTATTGCTAAACAAAAAGGTGTAAACATCCCAAACACTAAAATTCCTTTCCCAGCTCTTGCTGAACGTGATAACGCTGATATCCGTTTCGGTTTGGAACAAGGTATCAACTTCATCGCGATTTCATTTGTACGTACTGCAAAAGACGTTGACGAAGTTCGTGCAATCTGTGAAGAAACTGGAAATGGACATGTTCAATTGTTCGCTAAAATCGAAAACCAACAAGGTATCGACAACTTGGATGAAATCATCGAAGCTGCTGATGGTATCATGATTGCTCGTGGTGACATGGGTATCGAAGTACCGTTCGAAATGGTTCCAGTTTACCAAAAAATGATTATCAAGAAAGTTAATGCTGCAGGTAAGGTTGTTATCACTGCAACAAACATGCTTGAAACAATGACTGAAAAGCCACGTGCAACTCGTTCAGAAGTATCAGACGTATTTAACGCTGTTATCGACGGTACTGACGCTACAATGCTTTCAGGTGAGTCTGCAAATGGTAAATACCCTCTTGAGTCAGTAACTACAATGGCTACAATTGATAAGAATGCTCAAACTCTTCTTAGCGAATACGGACGTTTGAACTCAGATTCATTTGAACGTAACTCTAAGACAGAAGTAATGGCTTCAGCTGTAAAAGATGCTACTAACTCAATGAATATTAAATTGGTTGTAACTCTTACTAAGACAGGTCACACTGCACGTTTGATTTCTAAATACCGTCCAAATGCTGATATCTTGGCATTGACATTCGACGAATTTACAGAACGTGGTTTGATGTTGAACTGGGGTGTTATCCCAATGTTGACAGATGCTCCATCATCAACTGACGATATGTTCGAAATTGCTGAACGTAAAGCGGTAGAAGCAGGTCTTGTTGAATCAGGTGATGATATCGTTATCGTTGCTGGTGTACCAGTAGGAGAAGCTGTTCGTACAAATACAATGCGTATCCGTACAGTTCGCTAATTAAAAGATAAATAGTCTATCATATCAAGCTTCTAGCCTGTATGGTGGGCTATTTTTTTGTCTATGGGGCAAAACTTTTTACTTGCTATTTAATGAGACAGTATCAAGTGAATCAATCACTGATTCTTTCATGACATTTGTAATATGAGTGTAAATTACAGTTGTTGTTTTATAGTAGATTGAAATAGAATATGAACAAGTTGATTGAGAAATTCAAACTGATTTTTCATAATATTTTATAAACTGATTTGTCCTGCTATTGATTCAACGAACTATAACGTTTCTATGGCTTAAATAAGCTCTGCTGTCTTGTAGAAACGAATGTAAAACAGATATTAATACTCTTCGAAAATCTCTTCAAACCACGTCAGCTTCATCAACAACCTCAAAACAGTGTTTTGAGCTGACTTCGTCAGTTCTATCTACAACCTCAAAGCAGTGCTTTGAGTAACCTGCGGCTAGCTTCCTAGTATGCTCTTTGATTTTCATTGAGTATAAGTTAAAATACAGAAAAAAACAACCCCTTGATGATTCAAGGAGTTGTCTATAGCTAGATTAGTTTTTTGAAGCCGCTTGGAATTCAGGATTTTTCCATGCTTCATCAATGATAGCTTGCAATTCTTTTGCTGAAGCCTGCATTTTTTGAGTTTCTGCGTCGTTCAATGGAATGTTTACTGGACGAACGATACCGTGTGCACCAACGATAGCTGGTTGACCGATAAAGACGTTCTCAACACCATATTGACCTTCTTGGAATACAGAAAGTGGAAGAACTGCATTTTCATCATCAAGGATAGCTTTTGTGATACGAGCAAGGGCTACTGCAATACCGTAGTATGTTGCACCTTTTTTGTTGATGATTGAGTAAGCAGCGTCACGAACTGAGATAAAGAGTTCAACAAGGTCTGCTTCATTCAAGTCACGGTTAGCTTGTAACCATTGTTCCAATTTAACACCGGCAACGTTAGCGTGTGACCAAACGGCAAATTCTGAGTCACCGTGCTCACCCATGATGTAGGCGTGAACTGAACGAGCATCAACACCAATAGTTTCAGCAAGTGCTTGACGGAAACGAGCTGAGTCAAGTGAAGTACCTGAACCGATAACGCGTTCTTTAGGGAATCCAGAGAATTTCCAAGTTGAATAAGTCAAGACATCTACTGGGTTAGCTGCAACAAGGAAGATACCATCAAAACCTGAAGCAACAACTTGCTCAACGATAGATTTGTTAATTGCAAGGTTTTTACCCACAAGGTCAAGACGAGTTTCACCTGGTTTTTGAGGAGCACCGGCTGTGATAACAACAAGATCAGCGTCCGCACAGTCTTCGTACTTAGCAGCGTAGATTTTCTTTGGTGAAGTAAATGCAAGCGCATGGCTAAGGTCTTCAGCATCACCAACAGCTTTTTCAAACAATTGAGGAATTTCAATAATACCAAGTTCTTGTGCGATTCCTTGAGTAACAAGAGCGAAAGCGTAAGATGAACCTACGGCACCATCACCAACAAGGATAACTTTTTTGTGTTGTTTAGTTAGTGTCATTTGTCTAAACATCTCCTTAATTTTATTTAGGGATTTTCCCAGATAGATTCATTCTATCACTTTTAAAAAACTTTGTCACGAATATGCCTTTCAGTTCTTGATGTAAACGTTTTAGCAGGGTAGATGGCTGAAATATAGGATACAATATGGTATAATATACCTGATTACTAATTGTGAAATGAGGCATTTATTAATGCAGGATAAAAATTTAGTGAATGTCAATCTGACAAAGGAGATGAAAACAAGCTTTATCGATTACGCCATGAGTGTTATCGTAGCGCGGGCTCTTCCTGATGTTAGAGATGGCTTGAAGCCTGTTCACCGTCGGATTCTCTACGGAATGAATGAATTAGGTGTTACTCCAGATAAACCCCATAAAAAATCGGCTCGTATTACAGGGGATGTCATGGGTAAATATCACCCACACGGGGATTCCTCTATCTATGAAGCCATGGTCCGTATGGCTCAATGGTGGAGCTACCGTTACATGCTTGTAGATGGCCATGGGAACTTTGGTTCCATGGATGGTGATGGTGCTGCCGCTCAGCGTTATACAGAGGCACGCATGAGTAAGATTGCTCTGGAGATGCTTCGTGATATCAATAAAAATACGGTTGATTTCGTTGATAACTATGATGCCAATGAACGTGAACCCTTGGTCTTGCCAGCTCGTTTTCCAAACCTTTTAGTTAATGGAGCTACTGGTATTGCTGTCGGTATGGCAACCAATATTCCACCTCATAACCTGGGTGAGACCATTGATGCAGTGAAGTTAGTTATGGACAACCCTGAAGTGACTACGAAGGACTTGATGGAAGTCTTGCCTGGGCCAGATTTTCCAACTGGTGCCCTTGTTATGGGGAAATCAGGTATCCGTAAGGCTTACGAAACAGGTAAAGGTTCGATTGTTCTTCGTTCTCGTACTGAAATCGAAGAAACTAAGACAGGCCGTGAGCGCATCGTTGTAACAGAATTTCCTTACATGGTCAACAAAACAAAGGTGCACGAGCATATTGTTCGTTTGGTTCAGGAAAAACGTATTGAGGGGATTACAGCAGTACGTGATGAGTCAAACCGTGAAGGGGTTCGATTTGTTATTGAAGTCAAGCGTGATGCCTCAGCCAATGTTATCCTCAACAACCTCTTCAAGATGACCCAGATGCAAACCAACTTTGGTTTTAATATGCTTGCAATCCAAAATGGGGTACCGAAGATTTTGTCTCTTCGTCAGATTTTGGATGCCTATATCGAGCACCAAAAAGAAGTGGTTGTTCGTCGTACCCGTTTTGATAAGGAAAAAGCGGAAGCGCGTGCTCATATCTTAGAAGGTCTCTTAATCGCACTCGACTATATTGACGAAGTGATTCGTATCATCCGTGCTAGTGAAACAGATGCGGAAGCACAAGCTGAGTTGATGAGCAAGTTTAAACTTTCTGAACGTCAAAGTCAGGCCATCCTTGATATGCGTCTTCGTCGTTTAACAGGTTTAGAACGTGATAAGATTCAGTCTGAGTATGATGACCTCTTGGCTCTGATTGCGGATTTAGCAGATATTCTTGCTAAACCAGAACGTGTTTCTCAAATCATTAAAGATGAATTAGACGAAGTCAAGCGTAAGTTTGGCGACCAACGCCGTACTGAATTGATGGTTGGTGAAGTCTTAAGCCTCGAAGATGAGGATTTGATTGAAGAATCGGATGTCTTGATCACTCTTTCTAACAAAGGATACATTAAACGTCTAGATCAGGATGAATTTACTGCTCAAAAACGTGGAGGTCGCGGTGTTCAAGGGACAGGTGTCAAAGATGATGATTTTGTCAGAGAGTTAGTGTCAACTAGCACTCATGATCATTTACTCTTCTTCACAAATAAAGGACGTGTCTATCGTCTTAAAGGTTATGAAATTCCTGAGTATGGCCGTACAGCTAAGGGCTTGCCAGTCGTCAATCTTTTGAAATTGGATGAAGGTGAAAGCATTCAGACCATCATCAATGTTGAATCTGAACGTAGCGATGACGCTTATCTCTTCTTCACAACCCGTCATGGTATTGTGAAGAGAACTAGTGTTAAGGAATTTGCTAACATTCGCCAGAATGGTCTCAAGGCTTTGAACCTCAAGGATGAAGATGAGTTGATTAATGTCTTGTTGACGGAAGAAGATACGGATATTATCATTGGTACCAAGTTTGGTTATGCAGTTCGCTTTAATCAATCAACCGTTCGCGGCATGAGTCGTATCGCCACAGGTGTGAAAGGTGTTAATCTCCGTGAGGGAGACACAGTAGTTGGTGCTAGCGTAATTACTGATCAAGATGAGGTTCTTATCATTACTGAAAAAGGATATGGTAAGCGTACAGTTGCTACTGAATACCCAACTAAAGGTCGTGGTGGTAAAGGGATGAAGACGGCCAACGTTGCTGAGAAAAACGGTCCTCTATCAGGTCTCTTGACTGTGAAAGGTGATGAAGACTTGATGATTATCACTGATACTGGTGTCATGATTCGAACTAATGTTGCCAATATTTCACAAACAGGGCGTTCAACTATGGGAGTTAAAGTAATGCGCCTGGACCAAGATGCCAAAATTGTGACCTTTACGACGGTTGCAGCGGCAGAAAAAGAAGAAGTTGGGGCAGAAAACAAAACAGAAGGTGAAGCATAATGTCTCAAAAAAATAAAAAAAAGAAAACAAACCGTAAAAATTTACTAATCAATATTTTAGCAGGATTCTTAATTCTATTATCAATTGCTTTGATTTTTAATGCTAAACTGCGTGATATGGTCATGGTTTGGAATACGAATAAGTACCAAGTTAGTCAGGTCTCAAAAGAGAAATTAGAAGAAAATCAAGAAACAGAAGGAAATTTTGATTTTGACTCGGTCAAAGCAATCTCTTCTGAAGCTGTTTTAGCTTCTCAATGGGATACTCAAAAATTACCAGTTATTGGTGGAATTGCTATTCCTGAATTAGAAATGAATCTGCCGATTTTTAAAGGATTGAATAACGTAAATCTATATTATGGTGCTGGTACTATGAAGCGTGACCAAGTGATGGGAGAAGGAAATTATAGTCTAGCTAGTCATCATATTTTTGGTGTTGATAATGCTAATAAAATGTTATTCTCTCCTTTGGATAATGCTAAAAATGGTATGAAAATTTATCTAACTGATAAAAATAAAGTTTATACTTATGAAATACGTGAAGTCAAACGTGTTACACCAGATCGTGTTGATGAGGTTGATGATAGAGAAGGGGTCAATGAGATCACATTAGTAACCTGTGAAGACCTTGCTGCTACAGAACGTATTATTGTAAAAGGTGATTTGAAAGAAACAAAAGATTATTCGCAGACATCTGATGAAATTTTAACAGCTTTCAATCAACCATATAAACAATTTAGTTAAGATAAGTCAGTGAAAAGATGATATCTGGAGAGGACAATCCTTGTCTTCTCCATTTTATATTTAGAGCTATGAAAATTTGTTTATTGCAGTTGTTATAGTATATTGAAATAGAATCTGAACAAATTGATTAAGGAATTTAAAGCAATTTCTATAAATATTTTAGAAGAGATATTGTGAGATTCTAGATTCAATCTACTATAATATTCTGAAAATCAAAAATATTAAGTTTAATGATGTTACTAGTAATCTTACTTAGTTTTGGAATACTCTCATTGAGGGATGGTGATGATTTTATCTTTATCCTTAAGAAATGTTTTAAAGACAGAGTGAAACAAAGGTGGAGGTTGTTGACTCTTTTTATACCATAACTAATAATACAAAGTGTGTAATCTTAAAGTAGATATAAATAGTTAAATTTTAAAAAAATTATTATTTGTTTATTTTTTATGTTATAATAACAAATATAAAGAGTTAGGAGATGTTTATGAGTTCTTCAGAGTTTATTTCGAAGATAGATTATTATTGCCATAAGAAAGAAAGTCTTTTCAAGCAAAGTAAGTTCAAATATGCTATTCGTTCCATGTTTGCAGGTGCTTTTTTAACCTTCAGTACAGCTGCTGGTGCTATTGGTGCAGATTTACTTAATAGTATTGTTCCAAGTAGTGGGTATTTCCTTTTCCCATTTGTTTTTGCTTGGGGGCTGGTTTATATTGTCTTCTTAAATGCGGAATTGGTAACTTCCAACATGATGTACCTAACAGCAGGCGCATTTTTAAAAAAGATGGATTGGAAAAAGGCAATGATTATTTTACTATATTGTACTTTGTTTAATCTCATTGGTGCCTTGGTAGCTGGATGGGCCTTTGCCAACTCGTCGGCCTTTTCCCATTTGACCCATGATAGTTTCCTTCCTAAGCTTGTAGCCAAGAAATTGGCGCGTCCAAGTGATTTAGTCTTACTTGAGGGAATTCTTGCCAATGTATTTGTAAATATTGCCATTCTTTCATCTATACTAGTTAAAGATGGTGCCGCTAAACTATGGATTATTTTATCAGCTATTTCCATGTTTGTCTTCTTGTCCAATGAGCATATTGCTGCCAATTTTGCTTCCTTTAGTATTATGAAATTCAGCATGATTGCTGATCAAGTACCTCACTTTGATCTTCCAAATATCCTTCGACATTGTGGTGTAACTTTCATTGCTAACTTTATAGGTGGAGGTCTTCTGATTGGTTTACCGTATGCCTTTCTAAATAAGAATGAAGATATATATGTTGATTAAGAAGAGTTAGTGTATCAGGGAGAATCAGAACGATTCTCTCTTTTTCTTTTACAAAATAGGCTTGCAGAGAAAATCGTTTTTAAATTGTAACAATAAAATATATTAAATAGAATAAAAGTTAGTCCATGAAATCACGATATTCTGATAATTAAAAATTCTAAAAGCTTGTTATTAAAACTATGTAAACGATTGCTGAATTTTTAAATTTATCAAAAATAGAATTAGGAAAGGCTTTTCATTATAGCTATTTTATGTTATAATTATCACAAATAAAAGCTTTAGGAGTTTATTATGGTTTCTTCAGAATTTATCTCAAAGATTGAATTTGCTTGCAAGAAGAAAGAAAGTCTTTATAGTCAAAGCAAATTGAAGTATGCGATTCGTTCCATGTTCGCAGGTGCATTTTTAACCTTCAGTACTGCCGCAGGTGCAGTTGGAGCTGACTTGATTAATAAAATTGCACCAGGTAGTGGACGCTTCCTCTTCCCATTTGTATTTGCTTGGGGATTGGCCTACATTGTTTTCTTGAATGCTGAGTTGGTAACATCAAACATGATGTTCTTAACTGCTGGTAGTTTCTTGAAAAAAATTTCTTGGAGAAAAACAGCTGAGATTTTACTTTACTGTACCTTGTTCAACCTTATCGGGGCTTTGATAGCAGGTTGGGGCTTTGCTCATTCGGCAGCCTATGCAAATCTGACTCACGATAGTTTCATCTCAGGTGTTGTTGAGATGAAGTTAGGCCGTTCCAATGAGCTAGTCTTGCTTGAGGCGATTTTGGCAAATATTTTCGTAAATATTGCGATTCTTTCATTTGTTTTGGTGAAAGACGGTGGTGCTAAACTTTGGCTCGTTTTATCAGCAATTTACATGTTTGTATTTTTAACAAACGAACACATTGCTGCGAACTTTGCTTCTTTTGCGATTGTAAAATTCAGTGTTGCTGCTGATTCAATTGCTAACTTCGGTGTTGGAAATATGCTTCGTCACTGGGGTGTAACCTTCGTTGGAAACTTGATTGGCGGTGGTCTCTTGATGGGTCTTCCATATGCCTTCCTCAATAAAAACGAAGATACTTATGTAGATTAAGAAAATAAGCACGATTGAGTCGTGCTTTTTCGTTTTTAAAATAGGGCAATAGCTATTTTCTATATCAAAATATAGAAAATTGATATTGGTAAACTATAACTCAAGGTGTTACAATATCCTTAATCAAACTATTTGGAGGTCGTTTTATGACTCGTGATTTTAAATTTGAAACTTTGCAACTACACGCTGGTCAAGTTGTGGATCCAGCAACTAAGTCTCGTGCAGTGCCTATTTATCAAACAACATCCTTTGTTTTTGATGACACGCAGGAAGGTGCCGATTTGTTTGCCTTGAGAAAACCAGGTAATATCTATACTCGTATCACCAACCCTACAACAGCTGCCTTTGAAGAAAGAATTGCTGCCCTTGAAGGTGGCGTTGGAGCTCTTGCAACAGCATCAGGTATGGCCGCGGTTACTTATACGATTTTGGCTCTTGCACATGCTGGTGATCATGTAGTAGCAGCATCAACTATTTACGGTGGAACCTTTAATCTCTTGAAAGAAACCCTTCCTCGTTATGGTATCACAACAACCTTTGTGGATGTAGATAATTTGGAGGAAGTAGAAGCAGCTATCAATGACAATACCAAGCTTGTCTTGATTGAAACCTTGGGGAATCCCTTGATTAACATTCCTGACTTGGAAAAATTGGCTGAGATTGCGCATAAACATCAGATTCCACTCGTTTCTGACAATACCTTTGCTACACCTTATTTGATTAATGTTTTTTCTCACGGTGTAGATATTGCCATTCACTCTGCGACTAAGTTTATCGGTGGGCATGGTACAACTATTGGTGGAGTGATTGTCGACAGCGGTCGTTTTGACTGGGCAGCTTCAGGGAAATTTCCTCAATTTGTTGAGGAAGACCCAAGTTATCATAACTTGAGCTATACTCGTGATGTGGGTGCAGCAGCTTTTATTATCGCTGTCCGTGTTCAATTGCTCCGTGATACAGGGGCGGCCTTGTCGCCATTTAATGCCTTTCTCTTGCTACAAGGACTTGAAACCCTTTCTCTTCGTGTAGAACGTCATGTGCAAAATGCAGAGAAAATTGTTGATTTCCTTGTCAACCATCCTAAGGTAGAAAAAGTCAACTATCCAAAACTTGCAGATAGTCCTTACCATGCCTTGGCTGAGAAATATTTACCAAAAGGTGTGGGTTCCATCTTTACCTTCCATGTCAAAGGTGGGGAGGCAGAAGCACGCAAGGTAATTGATCATTTAGAAATCTTCTCTGACCTAGCAAACGTTGCAGATGCCAAATCGCTTGTTGTCCATCCAGCTACAACTACTCACGGTCAATTGTCAGAAAAAGATCTAGAAGCAGCAGGTGTCACACCAAACCAAATTCGTTTGTCAATCGGTCTTGAAAATGTAGATGATTTGATTGAAGACTTGCGCTTGGCCTTGGAAAAAATTTAAAGTAAAAGAAGATAAACAGTGGGTTTCGACTCGCTGTTTTTGATTTTCCCTCAGGCATGATATAATGGTTAAAGAAGTCTAGAAAGAGGAACGATATGAACGAAATCAAATGTCCCAACTGTGGGGAAGTCTTTACAGTAAATGAGAGTCAGTATGCGGAACTTCTGTCCCAAGTGAGAACAGCAGAGTTTGATAAGGAACTACATGATCGGATGAAGCAGGAACTGGCCTTGGCTGAGCAAAAGGCCATGAATGAACAACAGTCTAAACTGGCTCAAAAAGACCAAGAAATTGCACAATTGCAGAGTCAAATCCAAAACTTTGATACAGAGAAAGAGTTGGCCAAGAAAGAAGTTGAACAGACAAGCCATGAGGCTTTATTAGCAAAGGACAAGGAAGTACAGGCCTTGGAAAACCAATTGGCTACCTTGCGTTTGGAACATGAAAATCAACTACAAAAGACCCTTTCTGACCTTGAAAAAGAACGTGATCAGGTCAAAAATCAGCTCCTCTTGCAAGAAAAGGAAAACGAGTTGTCTTTGGCTTCTGTTAAACAAAACTATGAAGCACAGCTCAAAGCAGCTAGTGAACAGGTCGAGTTCTATAAGAATTTTAAAGCCCAACAATCTACAAAAGCCATCGGGGAAAGTCTGGAACACTATGCAGAGAGTGAGTTTAACAAGGTCCGTAGTTTTGCCTTTCCAAATGCTTACTTTGAGAAGGATAACAAGGTCTCTGCGCGTGGTTCCAAAGGAGACTTTATCTTCCGTGAATGCGATGAAAATGGGGTAGAGATTATCTCCATCATGTTTGAGATGAAAAATGAAGCAGATGGAACAGAGAAGAAGCACAAGAATGCAGATTTTTACAAGGAATTAGACAAGGACCGTCGGGAGAAGAACTGTGAGTATGCGGTTTTGGTGTCTATGCTTGAAGCTGATAACGACTACTTTAACACAGGGATTGTAGACGTTAGCCATGAGTATGAAAAGATGTATGTGATTCGCCCTCAGTTCTTTATCCAGTTGATCGGGCTCTTGCGTAATGCTGCGCTTAATTCTCTAAAATATAAGCAGGAGTTGGCCTTGGTTCGGGAGCAAAATATTGATATCACTCATTTTGAAGAAGATTTGGATGCCTTTAAACTAGCCTTTGCCAAGAATTACAACTCTGCTTCAACCAATTTTGGTAAAGCCATTGATGAAATCGACAAGGCCATTAAGCGCATGGAAGAAGTTAAGAAATTCCTGACAACATCGGAAAACCAACTCAGACTAGCTAATAATAAGCTGGAAGACGTTTCAGTAAAAAAACTAACTCGAAAAAATCCAACCATGAAAGCTAAATTTGAAGCATTGAAGGGGGAGTAGAAAGTAAGAATGAACGGTATTATTAACTTAAAAAAAGAAGCGGGAATGACCTCGCATGATGCGGTTTTTAAACTGCGTAAGATTTTGGGAACCAAGAAAATTGGACATGGTGGGACCTTGGATCCGGATGTAGTGGGTGTTTTGCCCATTGCGGTTGGCAAGGCGACCCGTATGGTAGAGTTTATGCAGGATGAGGGCAAGGTCTATGAGGGGGAGATTACTCTCGGCTATTCAACAACGACTGAGGATGCCAGTGGAGAAGTGGTCGCAGAGACTCCTGTTTTGTCGCCCTTGGATGAAAAGCTTGTCGATGAAGCGATTGCTAGCTTGACTGGGCTTATCAAACAGACTCCGCCTATGTATTCGGCTGTCAAGGTCAATGGTCGCAAGCTTTATGAGTATGCGCGTGCTGGTCAGGAAGTGGAACGTCCAGAACGTCAGGTGACCATTTATCAATTTGAGCGAACAAGTCCGATTTCTTATGATGGACATCTTGCGCGATTCACTTTTCGTGTGAAATGTAGCAAAGGAACTTATATTCGTACCTTGTCAGTTGACTTGGGAGAGAAACTTGGTTATGCAGCTCATATGTCACATCTGACTCGTACTAGTGCAGCCGGTTTACAGCTAGAGGATGCTCTTACATTGGAAGAAATTGCTTCAAAAGTGGAGGATGGTCAACTTGACTTTCTCCATCCTCTAGAGATTGGGACGGGGGATCTTGTCAAAGTTTTCCTAAGTCCAGAAGAGGCTACAGAAGTGCGCTTTGGTCGTTTTATAGAGCTCGACCAAACAGAACAAGAATTGGCTGCCTTTGAAGATGACAAATTACTAGCCATTCTTGAAAAACGGGGGGATCTTTACAAGCCAAGGAAGGTTTTTAGCTAGTATAATTGAAGTGTAGAAATTGGAATTGTTTCTCCTAAACTATCCAAACCAGACTATAAATTTTGTAAAAAATGTGATAGAATAGACGACGGATAAAAAAACGGAGGATAGCATGCAAAATAGACCAATCATTATCGGAGTGACAGGTGGTTCTGGTGGAGGTAAGACCAGTGTTTCAAGAGCCATTTTATCGCATTTCCCTGATGAAAAGATTTCCATGATTGAGCATGATTCATATTACAAGGATCAGTCTCACTTGACCTTTGAAGAGCGTGTCAAAACCAACTATGACCATCCTTTTGCCTTTGATACAGACTTGATGATCGAACAGATTAAGGAGTTGTTGGCAGGGCGTCCGGTCGACATTCCGACTTATGACTATACAGAGCATACACGAAGCAGCAAGACCTATCGTCAGGAGCCTCAAGATGTCTTTATCGTTGAAGGGATTTTGGTCCTGGAGGACAAGCGTCTGCGTGATTTGATGGATATCAAGATTTTTGTGGATACAGATGATGATGTGCGCATTATTCGTCGTATCAAGCGTGATATGGAAGAACGTGGCCGTAGCCTTGATAGCGTTATTGACCAGTACTTAGGTGTTGTCAAACCCATGTACCATCAGTTTATCGAGCCAACCAAGCGGTATGCTGATATCGTCATTCCTGAGGGAGTCAGCAATACTGTCGCTATTGACCTTTTGACAACCAAGATTGCAAAGATTTTGGAAGAAGCTCGAAACAGCAAATAAACAGATGTGGAGGCCTTGCCTCCTTTTTCTATTTTTCCCTCATAATGGTACATAAATGGAGATTTTTAGGCATATTTTTGGTATAATAATACCCATGAAAGAGCAAGAAAATGAGTAGTAGGTGGAGATGGAAAAGTATTTATCGGTAACAACTTTGACCAAGTATCTGAAAATGAAATTCGATAAAGACCCTTACTTGGAACGGGTCTATTTAACTGGTCAAGTTTCCAACTTTCGTAAACGACCTACTCACCAATATTTCTCCCTAAAGGATGACCATGCAGTCATTCAAGCGACTATCTGGTCTGGGATTTATCAGAAATTAGGATTCGACCTGGAAGAAGGAATGAAAATCAATGTGATTGGGCGTGTACAGGTCTATGAACCAAGTGGTAGCTACTCCATCATCATTGAAAAGGCTGAGCCTGATGGGGTTGGTGCGCTTGCGATTCAGTTTGAACAACTCAAGAAAAAATTGACAGAAGAAGGTCTGTTTCAAGAACGCTTCAAGCAAGCTCTGCCCCAATTTTCTAAGAGAATTGGTGTAGTGACCAGTCGCAGTGGAGCCGTTATTCGAGATATTATCACGACCGTTAGCAGACGCTTTCCAGGTGTCGACATTCTTCTCTATCCGACCAAGGTGCAAGGTGAGGGTTCTGCGGAGGAAATTGCTCGTAATATTGCGCGTGCTAATCAACGGGACGATTTGGACTTGCTCATTATTGGTCGTGGTGGAGGTTCTATCGAGGACCTTTGGGCCTTTAACGAAGAGATTGTGGTACGAGCTATTTTTGAATCTCGTTTGCCAGTTATCTCTAGTGTGGGGCATGAGACTGATGTGACCTTGGCAGATTTTGTAGCAGATCGTCGCGCTGCGACACCAACGGCTGCTGCTGAACTGGCAACACCTGTGACCAAGTTGGATGTATTAGCTCATTTACAAAATCAGGAAAAACGGATGGCAACAGCAGTCCGAAATGTTCTATCTAAGAAACAAGAAGCTTTGAAAAAATGCAGTAAGTCTGTTATCTTTAGACAGCCAGAGCGCTTGTATGACGGTTATTTGCAACGCTTGGATCAACTACAACTGCGCTTGAAACAAAGTTTGCGAACACGGATTTCTGATAACAAACAGATAGTACAAGCAAGGACGCATCGACTGGTTCAATTATCGCCTGTTACCAAAATCCAACGCTATCAAGACCTTCTAGGTCAGTTGGACAAGCTTCTCTGTAGCCAAATGGCTCTGATTTATGATGCCAAAGTTGCTGAGGTCAAGAGATTATCAGAAGCCTTGCTGATGTTGGATACCAGTCGAATCGTGGCGCGTGGTTATGCTATTGTCAAAAAAGAAGATTCCGTAGTCGATTCGGTTGAGAGTTTGAAGAAAAAAGACCAAGTGATGCTTTTGATGCGAGATGGTCAAGTAGAATTAGAGGTTAAAGATGTCAAAACAAAAGAAATTTGAGGAAAATCTAGCAGAACTGGAAACCATTGTCCAAAGTTTGGAAAATGGTGAGATTGCTTTGGAAGATGCGATTGCTGCCTTTCAAAAGGGCATGGTCTTATCAAAAGAACTCCAAGCAACGCTGGACAAGGCTGAAAAAACCTTGGTTAAGGTCATGCAAGAAGACGGAACAGAAAGTGATTTTGAATGAAAAAGCAAGAAAAATTAGCTCTTGTCGAGTCGGCTTTGGAAGCCTTTTATGGAGACCAGCAGTTTGCCTCTAGTTTGCGAGAGTCTGTTCTCTATTCCATTCATGCTGGTGGCAAGCGTATTCGACCTTTTCTTCTGCTAGAAGTTCTGGAAGCCTTGCAGGTCGCTATTAAACCGGCTCACGCGCAGGTAGCTGCGGCCTTGGAAATGATCCATACAGGGAGCTTGATTCATGATGATCTTCCAGCTATGGATGATGACGATTACCGTCGAGGGCGGTTAACCAATCACAAGAAATTTGGCGAAGCAATGGCCATTTTGGCAGGAGATGCTTTATTCCTAGATCCCTATGCCTTGATAGCACAGGCAGATTTGCCAAGTCAAATCAAGGTGGACTTGATTGCTAAATTATCGCTTGCTTCAGGAAGTCTAGGCATGGTGGCAGGGCAGGTTTTGGACATGGAAGGTGAACATCAGCATTTGTCTTTGGAAGAACTTCAGACCATTCATGCTAATAAGACTGGAAAACTACTAGCTTATCCCTTCCAAGCGGCTGCTATTATTGCTGAATTGGCTCCTGAAATGCAGGCAAAGCTGAAAACTGTTGGTGAATTGATTGGGCTTGCTTTTCAGGTCAGAGACGATGTGCTGGATGTGACCGCTAGTTTTGAGGAAATCGGTAAGACACCACAAAAGGATCTACAGGCAGAAAAATCAACCTATCCTGCTTTGTTGGGCTTGGAAGAAGCCATTGCCTTTTGTAACCAAACTCTGGATCAAGCTAATGCTAAATTAGAAGAAATTGCCCAGCAGGTTCCCTTTGAAATAGAATCGATTGTAAGTGTAGTAGAAAGTTTGAGAATCAATGGCTAAGGAAAGAGTGGATGTACTAGCTTATAAACAGGGCTTGTTTGAAACGAGAGAGCAGGCCAAGCGCGGTGTCATGGCTGGTCTAGTTGTAGCAGTTCTTAACGGAGAGCGGTTTGACAAGCCAGGAGAGAAAATTCCAGATGACACCGAGTTAAAACTCA
Source organism: Streptococcus sp. D2 (assembly GCF_006385825.1). Lineage (GTDB taxonomy): Bacteria > Bacillota > Bacilli > Lactobacillales > Streptococcaceae > Streptococcus > Streptococcus shenyangsis. Next base: position 32,564 of record NZ_VFSI01000001.1, read on the forward strand.
AGGGTGAAAAACTCAAGTATGTCAGCCGTGGTGGCTTGAAATTAGAAAAGGCCTTGCAGGTCTTTGATTTGTCAGTGGAAGGAGCTACAACGATTGATATCGGGGCCTCTACTGGAGGTTTTACCGATGTCATGTTGCAGAATGGTGCCGGGTTGGTCTTTGCAGTCGATGTCGGTACCAATCAGTTGGCTTGGAAATTACGCCAAGATCCACGGGTTGTCAGCATGGAGCAGTTTAATTTCCGCTATGCTGAAAAGACTGATTTTGAGCAGGAACCGAGCTTTGCCAGCATTGATGTGAGTTTCATTTCCCTCAGTCTGATCCTTCCAGCTTTGCACCGTGTGTTGGCCGAGCAAGGTCAGGTTGTGGCTCTGGTTAAGCCTCAGTTTGAGGCAGGACGTGAGCAGATTGGGAAAAATGGAATCATTCGTGATGCCAAGGTCCATCAACATGTCCTTGAATCTGTCACAGCTATGGCAGTAGAGGAAGGCTTTTCAGTCCTTGGTTTGGACTTTTCTCCCATCCAAGGTGGACATGGAAATATTGAGTTTTTAGCGTATTTGAAAAAAGAAGAGTCAGCAAGCAATCAGGTTCTTGCTGAGATTGAAGAAGTAGTAGAGAGGGCGCATAGTCAATTTAAAAATGAATAAAAAAGAGAGACTTGAAAAAATTAGACGATTTGTGACAGATTATCAAATCGGTACGCAAGAAGAAATCGTAGAACATTTGAAAGAAGCAGGCATCACCGCCACTCAAGCGACGGTATCCCGAGATATCAAAGAGCTGGGTATTGTCAAAATTCCTTTGAGAGACAACACCTATGTCTACGAATTGCCAAAATCAATCGTAAAAAGTTTGCAACTGGCTGAAGACAATATTGAGTCAGCTGAATTGATGGACAAGATGATCAATCTCCAGGTTATCCCAGGAAATACAGCTTTTGTAAAAGCTCAGTTAATTGAGACTTTTGCGGATAAGATTTTTAGCTGTTTGGCTGATGATAGCTCGATTTTAGTCATTGCCAGAAGTGAAAGTCTAGCTGAGGAAATCTTTGAACAAGTAAAAAATTGGTAGGTCTATATGTTACTTGAAATTTCGATAAAAAACTTTGCCATTATTGAGGCTATTTCCCTCAATTTTGAAAAGGGGATGACTGTCTTGACTGGTGAAACGGGTGCAGGGAAGTCGATTATCATTGATGCCATGAATATGATGTTGGGAGCTCGTGCGACGACAGATGTTATTCGTCATGGTGCGCCAAAGGCAGAGATTGAGGGGCTTTTCTCCGTTGAGAATAGTCGCCTTTTGCAGGAAATTTTTAATGAGCAAGGTTTGGAATTGGGGGATGAGATTATCATCCGTCGAGAAATCTTGCAAAATGGTCGGAGTATTAGTCGTGTCAATGGCCAGATGGTCAATCTGTCTGTTTTGCGTGCTATTGGGCAACATCTGGTGGACATTCATGGTCAGCATGACCAAGAAGAGTTAATGCGACCTCAACTTCATATCCAGATGTTGGATGAATTTGGTGACGTAGCTTTTTGGGACTTGAAAGAAACCTATCAAACGAGTTTTGATGCCTATCGAAAAATGCGTAAGCAGGTTCTGGAAGTCAAGAAAAACCAACAGGAACACAAGGCTCGTATCGAAATGTTAGAATTTCAAATGGCAGAGATTGAGGCAGCCAACTTGCAAGCAGGTGAAGACTTGACTCTCAATCAAGAGCGAGATAAACTGCTCAACCATAAAAATATTGCTGATACGTTGACCAATGCCTACAGTATGTTGGACAATGAAGACTTTTCAAGTCTGGCCAATGTTCGTTCAGCCATGAATGACATGGAAAGTGTTGAAGAGTATGATCCTGAATACCGTGAAATTTCAAGCTCACTGTCTGAGACCTACTATGTCTTAGAAGACATTAGCAAGCGTATGGAAGCTATTATTGAGGACCTTGATTTTGACGGCAATCGTCTCATGCAGGTCGAGAATCGCTTGGACCTCCTTCATACTATTACCCGTAAGTATGGTGGGACTGTAGACGATGTCTTGCTTTATTTTGCTAAGATTACGGATGAATACAATCTCTTGACAGGTAATAACCTTTCGTCTGAGGACATGGAAGCAGAGCTTAAAAAATTGGAAGTCAATCTTGTCGACTTGGCAGGTCAGCTTGCATCTGCTCGTCATGACTTGGCTCAGCAGCTCGAAGCTGAGATTAAACAAGAACTGCAGGACCTTTATATGGAAAAAGCCCAGTTTCAGGTTCGTTTTAGCAAGGGGAAATTCAGTCGTGAGGGAAATGAAACGGTCGAATTTTACATTTCAACCAACCCTGGTGAAGACTTTAAACCCTTGGTTAAGGTTGCGTCTGGTGGGGAATTATCTCGTCTCATGCTAGCTATTAAGTCTGCCTTTTCACGTAAAGAGGGCAAGACTAGCATTGTCTTTGATGAGGTGGATACGGGAGTTTCAGGCCGTGTAGCTCAGGCTATTGCACAGAAGATTCACAAGATTGGTCAGCATGGTCAGGTCCTTGCTATTTCCCATTTGCCACAAGTGATTGCAATTGCGGATTATCAATTCTTTATTGAGAAGATTAGCAATGAGCATTCAACGGTTTCGACTGTTCGTCTCTTGACGGTTGAAGAGCGCGTGGAAGAAGTTGCCAAGATGTTGGCAGGTGATGATGTGACGGAAGCAGCCCTGACGCAAGCTAGAGAATTGTTGAGAAACAGGGAGAAATAAGATGACAGACTATTATGTAATTGGAGATGTTCATGGAAAAGCAGGGATGCTGGAAGACCTTCTCAAAACATGGGATGGTCAGACCCAGTTGCTCTTTCTAGGGGATTTGATTGACCGTGGTGAAGATAGTCGCCGTGTCCTAGAGATGGTTAAGGACTTAGTAGATAATCAAGGAGCTATCTGTTTGTCTGGAAATCATGAGTATATGTTTTTAACTTGGCTCGATGATCCTGAAGAAAGCTATGACCACTATCGTCGTAATGGTGGTGATACAACCATTAACTCTATCTTAGGTCGTCCTCTGGATGCACCAGTTGATGGAGTTGAGGATGCCAAGCGTGTTGCTACTGAAGCGGCAGACTTGGTCGAATTTGTTCGTCAAATGCCGTTTGTGGTAGAGACAGACAAGTATATCTTTGTGCACGCAGGTATTGATTTGACCTTAGACGACTGGCATGAAACCACAGATTACAAGAAAGTATGGCTTAGAAAACCATTCCACGAAGCAGAAAATCATACCGGAAAAATCATTGTCTTTGGTCATACACCGGTCTATGGTTTGTTAAAGCAAGAGCGTGGTACTGCTGAGCTTTGGACTACAGAAGATGGCAAGATTGGGATGGATGGAGGAGCTGTCTATGGTGGTGTCCTTCATGGGATTGTCTTTACTGACCAAGGAATGACAGAACACCACTTTATCGAAAATGACGGCTTTATCGCTGAAGATTAGTACTCCTAGCAGGGTATGGTCTTGTCAAAATGTCAAAAACAATTTATAATAAATAGATACCCTGAAAGGAAGAGAATCATGAACTTAGAAGAATTGAAAAAACGACAGGAGAAGATCCGTAACTTCTCTATTATCGCCCATATTGACCATGGAAAGTCGACTCTAGCAGATCGCATTTTGGAAAAGACAGAGACCGTTTCAAGTCGTGAAATGCAGGCCCAACTTTTGGATAGTATGGATTTAGAACGGGAACGTGGGATTACCATTAAACTCAACGCTATCGAGCTGAATTACACTGCAAAAGATGGCGAAACTTATATTTTCCATTTGATTGACACGCCGGGGCACGTGGACTTTACCTATGAAGTTTCGCGTTCGCTAGCTGCCTGCGAGGGAGCGATTTTGGTAGTTGATGCTGCCCAAGGGATTGAGGCTCAAACCCTTGCCAATGTTTATCTGGCCTTGGATAATGATTTGGAAATCATGCCAGTCATTAACAAGATTGATCTGCCAGCTGCAGATCCTGAGCGCGTGCGTACAGAGATTGAAGATGTCATTGGTTTGGATGCCAGTGAAGCAGTTTTGGCTTCTGCCAAGGCTGGTATTGGTATTGAAGAAATTCTCGAGCAAATCGTGGAAAAAGTGCCAGCACCAACGGGTGATGTGACGGCGCCTCTTAAGGCCTTGATTTTCGACTCGGTTTACGATGCTTACCGTGGGGTTATCCTTCAAGTGCGTGTCATGGATGGGGTGGTCAAACCTGGCGATAAGATTCAGCTTATGAGCAATGGTAAGACCTTTGATGTGACCGAAGTCGGTATTTTTACACCCAAAGCAGTTGGTCGTGATTTCCTTGCGACTGGTGACGTTGGTTATATTGCGGCTTCTATTAAGACAGTTCAGGACACTCGTGTGGGTGATACTGTTACCTTGGCAACCAATCCTGCAGCAGAGCCCTTACATGGCTACAAGCAGATGAATCCTATGGTCTTTGCAGGTCTCTATCCAATCGAATCAAACAAGTACAATGACCTTCGTGAAGCCCTTGAAAAATTGCAACTGAATGATGCTAGTCTTCAGTTTGAACCAGAAACATCTCAGGCACTTGGATTTGGTTTCCGTTGTGGTTTCCTTGGACTTCTCCATATGGATGTTATCCAAGAACGTTTGGAACGTGAGTTCAACATCGACCTCATCATGACAGCTCCGTCTGTTATCTATAAAGTAAATCTGACAGACGGCGAATCTATGGATGTGTCGAACCCGTCTGAGTTCCCAGACCCAACTAAGATTGCGACCATTGAAGAGCCTTATGTTAAAGCGCAAATCATGGTACCACAGGAGTTCGTCGGAGCAGTGATGGAATTAGCTCAGCGCAAGCGTGGGGACTTTGTGACGATGGACTATATCGATGACAATCGTGTTAATGTTATCTATCAAATTCCACTGGCTGAAATCGTCTTTGATTTCTTTGATAAGCTCAAGTCTTCAACTCGTGGTTATGCAAGCTTTGACTATGAATTGTCAGAGTACCGCCCATCTAAGCTGGTGAAAATGGATATCCTTCTCAACGGAGACAAGGTGGATGCCCTCAGCTTTATCGTTCACAAGGACTTTGCCTATGAACGTGGGAAACTCATCGTTGATAAGCTCAAGAAAATCATCCCTCGTCAACAATTTGAGGTGCCAATCCAAGCAGCTATTGGACACAAGATTGTGGCTCGTACAGATATCAAGGCCCTTCGTAAGAACGTACTTGCTAAGTGTTACGGTGGTGACGTTTCTCGTAAGCGTAAACTTCTAGAAAAACAAAAAGCTGGTAAGAAACGTATGAAAGCTATAGGATCAGTAGAAGTCCCACAAGAAGCCTTCCTCAGCGTCTTGAGTATGGATGAAGAATAGTTGTCATAATTGCTTTTCCTTGTTTACAGGAAATTTATATCAGAATCAATCGTAAAGCAGACTAAAATGGTCTGCTTTTTTCGATTCTGGAACATAAGAAATATTTTGGATGTTTGTTTAATTGTTTGTTTTTACATAACAAACTACAAAAACAACAAAAATATAAAAAAAGAGACAAAAAAAGAACAGAAAAATATTGACAACGGTTTCATATAGTGTTATACTTATAGCATAAAGTTAATGGAAAGAAGGGAAAACCTTATGGGATTAGATCATTTCTTTGACAAAAACCTTGTGTTTTGCTTAGAAGCGGATAATCAAGAACAACTCTTTGATCAGGTTGCAACTTTATTGGAAGAACGAGAAATCGTAACTCCAACTTATCGTGAAGCCTTGATCACGCGTGAAAAGTCATTTCCAACTGGCTTAGATATGGAATTTTTGGGTAAGGATTTGCCGAATGTAGCTATTCCTCACACAGATATTGTTCATAATCTAGCTGAAAAAGTTGTGGTTGTTCGATTAGAAAAACCAGTGACTTTCCACAATATGATTGCGCCAGATAAGGAAGTAGAAGTATCCTTGCTCTTCTTTATCATTAATAACTCAAGTTCAAGTCAAACGAACATTCTTGCTCAGTTGATGGACTTCTTTACTGGAAATGGTCATCTTGAAGACCTATCAAAAATTTCAGAACCAGAAGCCCTATATGCTTATATAGCTGAAGCAACTGCATAATCTTGTCTATTAAAAATATTAAATCGGAGGAAATCCATATGATTAAAATTCTTGCTGCCTGCGGTGCAGGTGTTAACTCAAGCCACCAAATTAAAAGTGCTCTTGAAGAAGAACTTTCAAACCGCGGTTTTGATGTTCACTGTGATGCAGTAATGGTTAAAGACGTTAACGAAGACCTTATCAAAGGTTATGATATCTTCACACCAATTGCCGCGACAGACCTTGGTTTTGACCCAGGTATTCCAGTAATCGAAGCTGGACCAATCTTGTTCCGTATCCCAGCGATGAGTGCTCCAGTATTTGACAATATTGAAGCAGCCATTAAAGAACACGGATTAAGCTAATAAATACTTTATTTAGTTAACATTCATACAACATAAAAAGGGAGGAACTATTATGGATGTCATTATCGAACTAGCCAATAAGCTGTTCAAACCTATCTTGGACATGGGTGGACCAATCATCATGCTGATCATTTTGACAGTATTGGCTCTACTTTTTGGAGTGAAATTCTCCAAAGCGCTAGAAGGTGGTATTAAACTTGCCATCGCTCTTACAGGTATCGGGGCTATCATCGGAATGTTGAACGGTGCTTTCTCAGCATCACTTGCAAAATTCGTTGAAAACACTGGTATTCAATTGAACATCACCGACGTTGGTTGGGCGCCACTTGCCACAATCACTTGGGGATCTGCTTGGACACTTTACTTCTTGCTCATCATGTTGATTGTCAACGTAGTGATGCTTGCTATGAAGAAAACTGACACACTTGATGTTGATATCTTTGATATCTGGCACTTGTCTATCACAGGTCTTTTGATTAAATGGTATGCAGACAACAATGGTGTGAGCCAAGGAGTTTCACTCTTCATCGCTACTGCAGCAGTTGTACTTGTTGGGGTTCTTAAAATTATCAACTCTGACTTGATGAAACCTACATTCGATGACCTTCTTAACGCACCAAGTTCATCACCAATGACTTCAACTCACATGAACTACATGATGAACCCAGTTATCATGGTTTTGGATAAGATTTTTGAAAAATTCTTCCCAGGTCTTGATAAATATGACTTTGATGCCGCTAAATTGAACAAGAAAATCGGTTTCTGGGGATCTAAATTCTTCATCGGTTTCATCCTTGGTATCGTTATCGGTTTGATGGGGACTCCACATCCTGTTGAAGGACTTAAAGATGCTGCAAACTGGCAAGAAGTTATCAAAGGTTGGTTGTCTCTTGGTTTGACAGCCGGTGTAGCTTTGGAACTCTTCTCACTAATCGGTTCATGGTTCATTGCTGCCGTAGAACCACTTTCACAAGGTATTACAAACGTTGCTACTAAACGTTTGGAAGGACGTAAGTTTAATATCGGTCTTGACTGGCCATTCATCGCTGGTCGTGCTGAAATCTGGGCTTGTGCCAACGTACTTGCACCAATCATGTTGATTGAAGCTGTGCTTCTTTCAAAAGTCGGAAATGGTATTTTGCCACTTGCAGGTATCATCGCTATGGGTGTTACTCCAGCTCTCTTGGTTGTAACTCGTGGTAAATTACTCCGTATGATTATCTTCGGAACACTCTTGTTGCCACTCTTCCTTCTTTCAGGTACACTTATCGCACCATTTGCGACAGAACTTGCTAAAGGTGTAGGTGCCTTCCCAGAAGGTGTGAGCCAAACGCAATTGATTACTCACTCAACTCTTGAAGGACCAATCGAAAAACTTCTTGGTTGGACAATTGGTAACACTACAACTGGTGATATCAAAGCAATCCTTGGTGCTGTAGTCTTCCTTGTATTCTATATCGGTATCTTTGCTTGGTACAGAAAACAAATGATCAAACGTAACGAAGAGTACGCAGCAAAAGCAAAATAATGCGCTCCTATAAAATGTAAATTGTTAAGGCTAGGTTGTCATTTTCCTGATAGGAGTGACAGCCTAGTTTTTTATAAACTATCAAGAAATCGGAGAAAATAATGGTAATTGAATTAAAATCAGAACAATTAAGAGTTCAATTTAACAGTTTTGGTGGGGCTCTTTCTTCTATAAAAGATGCTGAGGGACTTGAGTATTTGTGGCAAGGGGATGCCACTTATTGGAGTGGACAAGCTCCTGTTCTCTTCCCCATCTGTGGTTCATTGAGAGAGGATACAGCACTCTATATAGATGAGAAGGGACAAGAAAGCCAAGGAAAGATTCCTCGTCATGGTTTGGTTCGTAAGAAAGAATTTGAATTAGTTGAACAGACAGACAAGAGTGTAACTTTTGCAATTGAAGACGATGAGAATAGCTATCAAAACTATCCTTATCATTTCCGCCTAGAAATCACTTATATCCTTACTGGCAAGACAGTACGAACTCAATACAAAATATTTAATAAAGAAACTAGTAAGGTCCTGCCTTACTTTATTGGTGGACATCCAGGATTTAATTGTCCTCTACTGGATGATGAAGTCTATGAAGACTACTATTTAGAGTTTGAGAAGGAAGAGACTTGCTCTGTTCCACGTCCTTTCCCAGAAACGGGTATGCTGGATTTTCAAGATAGAAGTCCATGGCTAGAGGGTCAAAAAGAATTAGATCTTAATTATGATCTTTTCAGCACGGATGCAGTCACCTTAGATGAATTGCAATCTAGAACAATTGCGCTTCGTTCTCGTAAACATGATAAGGGATTGAAAGTGCACTTTGCAGAGTTCTCAAATCTCATTATCTGGTCAACTTTGAATAAAGGACCTTTCATTGCTTTTGAACCATGGTCAGGCTTGTCAACATCCCTTGACGAAGGAGATCATCTAGAAGATAAGAAGAATGTTCGTCTCCTAGAACCTGGTCAAGTGGATCAAATTGGTTTTGACATCGAAATTTTTTAGTTAAAAAACACAAAAACAAACATTAACTGTTGACTTTTTCAGGAAATAGGAGTATATTATGTTTGTAAGCAACAAATGATGTTTGTAACAAACAAATAATCACTTGTTATATTCTCTTTCGTGGAGAAGGATTATTTCTAGGAAACTGGTTTCCTAAACTTGAATAAGGTGTCATTCATCTCATTCAATCCAATTTGTCAATAAACTGCTAGAAAGCTTTTGTAGGTAAACTGCTAACTATAAGAGGTTTTACTAGCCTAGAAAAATAAAAAGGAGTATACAATATGTCTATTGTTATCGGTGCAGATGCTGCAGGTTTGAGATTGAAAGAAGTTGTGAAAGACTTCTTGGAAAAAGAAAACTTCCACGTTGTGGATGTTACAGCTGAAGGTCAAGACTTTGTCGATGTGACTCTTGCTGTTGCTGCAGAAGTAAACAAAGAAGAACAAAACCTTGGTATCGTGATTGATGCTTATGGAGCTGGTCCATTTATGGTTGCAACTAAGATCAAAGGAATGGTCGCTGCAGAAGTATCTGACGAACGTTCAGCTTATATGACTCGTGGTCACAACAACTCACGTATGATCACTATGGGTGCACAACTTGTTGGTGATGAATTAGCTAAAAACATCGCTAAAGGATTTGTTAACGGTAAATACGATGGTGGACGTCACCAAATTAGGGTCGATATGTTGAACAAAATGTGCTAATACTCTTCAAAAATCAAGATAATCTGTTGTCAGCTCACTTTAGCTAACCTCAGTTATGCTTGCAGCTCGCTTCCTAAGCTAATCTTGATTTTTTTTGAGTAGGGATAAATGATATTAGATTTATATAATTAATCGGAGGGAATAACTAATGAGAATTGCAATTGGATGTGACCACATCGTAACAGATGAAAAAATGGCGGTTTCAGAATTTTTGAAATCAAAAGGATATGAAGTCATTGACTTTGGTACATATGACCATACACGTACTCACTACCCAATCTTTGGTAAAAAAGTAGGGGAAGCTGTAACTAGCGGTCAAGCTGATCTTGGGGTATGTATCTGTGGTACTGGTGTTGGTATCAACAACGCTGTAAATAAAGTTCCAGGTGTCCGTTCTGCCTTGGTTCGTGATATGACAACAGCCCTTTATGCTAAAGAACAATTAAATGCCAACGTTATTGGTTTTGGTGGTAAGATTACTGGTGAATTGCTTATGTGTGATATCATCGAAGCTTTCATCCATGCTGAATACAAACCATCTGAAGAAAACAAGAAATTGATTGCGAAAATTGAACACCTTGAAAGTCACAATGTTCAACAAACAGACGCAAACTTCTTCACTGAATTCCTTGAAAAATGGGATCGCGGAGAATACCACGACTAAGAGGTGACCTATGATTTTAACAGTCACAATGAACCCGTCCATCGATATTTCCTATCCTTTGGATGAGTTGAAGATCGATACTGTCAATCGTGTGGTAGATGTAACCAAAACGGCTGGTGGTAAGGGCCTCAATGTTACACGAGTACTTTCAGAATTTGGAGACTCTGTGCTTGCTACTGGTTTAGTGGGTGGCAAACTTGGTGAGTTTTTGGTTGAAAATATTGATGATAATGTTAAGAAAGATTTCTTTTCTATTCAGGGAGAAACTCGTAACTGTATCGCTATTCTTCACGGAGACAACCAAACAGAAGTTCTTGAAAAAGGTCCTGAAGTATTGGAACAGGAAGGTCAAGACTTTTTGGAACATTTTAAAAATCTCCTAGAGTCAGTTGAAGTAGTAGCTATCTCAGGTAGTCTGCCGGCTGGCCTTCCAGTTGATTACTATGCGAGCTTGGTAGAACTTGCTAATCAAGCTGGTAAGCCTGTTGTTTTGGACTGCTCTGGTGCAGCACTTCAGGCGGTTCTTGAATCACCACATAAACCCACAGTAATCAAACCAAATAATGAGGAATTGTCTCAGCTTCTTGGAAGAGAAGTTTCTGAGGATTTGGATGAATTAAAAGAAGTACTTCAAGAACCTTTGTTTGCAGGTATTGAATGGATTATCGTTTCACTTGGTGCTAACGGTGCCTTTGCCAAACATGGTGATATTTTCTACAAGGTAGATATTCCTAGAATTCAGGTGGTAAATCCTGTTGGATCTGGAGACTCTACTGTGGCAGGAATTTCTTCAGGACTTCTTCATAAAGAATCGGATGCAGAATTACTCATCAAGGCAAATGTCCTTGGTATGCTCAATGCTCAAGAAAAAATGACTGGTCATGTCAACATGGCCAACTATCAAGCTCTATATGATCAATTAATAGTAAAAGAGGTATAAAATGGCTTTAACAGAACAAAAACGTGCACGCTTAGAAAAACTTTCTGATGAAAATGGTATCATCTCAGCTCTTGCTTTTGACCAACGTGGTGCTTTGAAACGCCTCATGGCTCAACACCAAACAGAAGAACCAACAGTGGATCAAATGGAAGAACTGAAAGTCTTGGTTGCAGATGAATTGACTAAATACGCTTCATCTATGCTTCTTGACCCTGAGTATGGACTTCCAGCTACTAAAGCTCTTGATGAAAAAGCTGGTCTTCTCCTTGCTTATGAAAAAACAGGTTATGACACAACAAGTACAAAACGCTTGCCAGACTGCTTGGATGTTTGGTCTGCAAAACGTATTAAAGAAGAAGGTGCAGATGCAGTTAAATTCTTGCTTTACTATGATGTAGATAGCTCAGATGAACTCAACCAAGAAAAACAAGCTTACATTGAACGTATCGGTTCTGAGTGTGTGGCTGAAGACATCCCATTCTTCCTTGAAATCCTTGCTTACGATGAAAAAATTGCTGACGCAGGTTCTGTAGAATATGCGAAAGTAAAACCACACAAAGTTATCGGTGCTATGAAAGTCTTCTCAGACCCACGCTTTAACATTGATGTCTTGAAAGTAGAAGTTCCTGTTAACATTAAATATGTTGAAGGCTTCGCTGAAGGTGAAGTAGTTTATACACGTGAAGAAGCAGCAGCCTTCTTCAAAGCTCAAGATGAAGCAACAAACTTGCCATACATCTACTTGAGTGCTGGTGTATCAGCTAAACTTTTCCAAGATACTCTTGTATTTGCTCATGAATCAGGTGCAAACTTCAACGGAGTTCTTTGTGGCCGTGCTACATGGGCTGGTTCAGTTGAAGCTTACATCAAAGATGGTGAAGCAGCAGCTCGCGAATGGCTTCGCACAACTGGATTTGAAAACATTGACGAACTCAACAAAGTTCTTCAAACAACAGCAACTTCATGGAAAGAACGCGTGTAAGAAAGTCCTCCTAGGTTAGGAACATGAATCTAAAAATTTTTAAAAAAAAGTTGTATGTAAAGGTTTACAAAACAACTTACTTGTGCTATACTTAAATCACAAGTTAATACAAGGTGAGTGTTACTAAGTAATATTAGGCATGATCACAGGTGAATTAGAAATCGGCTGATTTTCTAGTTCATTTGTGGTCATTTTTTATACTCATATACCTTTAAAATATAAAAGGAGGTTGACATGTATCGAATTCTAAATCCAATGAATCACAATGTTTCACTTGTCAGAAATTATAAAGGAGAAGAGGTGATTGTAATTGGTAAGGGGATTGCATTCGGAAAGAAGAAGGGGGATTTGATTGCTGAACATCAGGTTGAGAAAATCTTTCGGATGAAGACCGAAGAGTCCAGAGAAAACTTTATGGCTCTCCTCAAAGATGTTCCGCTTGATTTTATCACAGTGACCTATGAGATTATTGATAAGCTTTCCAAGAAATATCACTATCCGATTCAAGAGTATCTCTATGTAACCTTGACAGATCATATTTACTGTTCTTACCAAGCTCTAACACAAGGAAGGTACAAGGATAGTAATCTGCCAGATATTTCTACCAAGTATCCTGTCGCTTTTCGAATTGCAAGTGAGGCTTTTGAAATTTATCGTCAGAAGCTAGCAGATCATTTTCCTGAGGACGAAATTATTCGGATTGCTTATCATTTCATCAATGCTGAGGGTGAGAATGAAGTCCAAATGGTTGAATCGATTGATAAAAGGAAAGAAATTCTCAGAAATGTTGAGGAAGTGCTAAAGGGTTATGCAATTCAACGAACTAAAGAGAATAACCATTTCTATGATCGCTTTATGATCCATTTGAATTATTTCTTGGATTATTTGGATAGATCCAGAGATGATAATCAATCACTTCTAGATATGGAAGACCATATCAAACAATCTTATCCAAAAGCATTCGAAGTTGGCTCCAAGATTTACGATGTAATTACGCAACATACGGGTCTTGATTTGTATAAAAGTGAACGAGTTTATCTAGTTCTACATATCCAACGTTTATTGTCATAAAAATTTAATTAAAAATATATAAGGAGAATTCTATCATGAATAGAGAAGAAGTAACATTGTTAGGTTTTGAAATCGTAGCCTATGCTGGCGATGCTCGTTCAAAACTATTGGAAGCCTTGAAGGCTGCTGAAGCTGGTGATTTTGAAAAAGCGGACGCTCTGGTAGAGGAAGCTGGTAGCTGTATTGCAGAGGCTCATCACGCTCAAACAAGTCTATTGACTAAGGAAGCTTCTGGTGAAGACTTAGCTTATAGTGTGACCATGATGCATGGCCAAGACCACTTGATGACAACCATCTTGTTAAAAGATTTGATGCACCACTTAATCGAACTCTACAAGAGAGGAGTTAAATAATGAATAAACTCATTGCATTTATTGAGAAAGGAAAGCCTTTCTTTGAGAAACTATCTCGTAATATCTATCTTCGTGCTATTCGTGATGGTTTTATTGCAGGTATGCCTGTTATTCTCTTCTCAAGTATCTTTATCTTGATTGCTTTTGTACCAAACTCATGGGGCTTTAAATGGTCTGATGAAGTTGTAGCTTTTCTGATGAAACCTTACAGCTATTCAATGGGAATTCTGGCTCTCTTAGTAGCTGGTACAACTGCCAAGTCATTGACGGACTCAGTTAACCGTAGCATGGAGAAAACAAATCAAATCAACTATATGTCAACATTGTTGGCAGCAATTGTTGGTTTGTTGATGTTGGCAGCTGACCCTATCGAAAATGGTCTAGCTACTGGATTCTTGGGGACAAAAGGTTTGCTTTCAGCCTTCCTTGCTGCCTTTGTTACTGTAGCCATCTATAAGGTTTGTGTTAAGAACAACGTCACTATTCGTATGCCTGACGAAGTTCCACCAAATATCTCACAAGTCTTTAAAGATGTGATTCCATTCACTCTCTCAGTTGTTTCACTTTATGCTCTTGATTTACTAGCTCGTCATTTTGTGGGTGCAAGCGTAGCTGAATCAATCGGTAAATTCTTTGCACCGTTATTCTCTGCAGCTGATGGCTATCTTGGTATTACCATTATCTTTGGTGCTTTTGCCTTCTTCTGGTTTGTTGGGATTCATGGTCCATCTATCGTTGAACCAGCTATCGCAGCTATTACCTATGCCAATGCCGAAGTCAACTTGAACCTTCTCCAACAAGGGATGCACGCTGACAAGATTCTTACTTCTGGTACACAAATGTTTATCGTTACCATGGGTGGTACTGGTGCGACACTGGTTGTTCCATTCATGTTCATGTGGTTAACGAAATCAAAACGTAACCGTGCAATCGGACGTGCTTCAGTAGTTCCTACCTTCTTCGGTGTAAATGAACCAATCTTGTTTGGTGCACCACTTGTATTGAACCCAATCTTCTTCATTCCATTTATCTTTGCTCCAATCGTAAACGTATGGATCTTTAAATTCTTTATTGAAACACTTGGAATGAACTCATTCACTGCTAATCTACCATGGACAACTCCAGCTCCACTAGGTCTAGTTCTTGGAACTAACTTCCAAGTTCTATCATTCATTCTTGCTGCCCTTCTAATCGTGGTTGACGTAATCATTTACTATCCATTCCTTAAAGTATATGATGAACAAATTCTCGAAGAAGAGCGTTCAGGTAAGTCTAATGATGAATTGAAAGACAAAGTTGCTGCCAACTTCAACACTGCAAAAGCAGATGCTATTCTTGAAAAAGCGGGTGTAGAAGCAACACAAAATACCATCACTGAAGAAACAAATGTCCTCGTTCTCTGTGCAGGTGGAGGTACAAGTGGACTTCTTGCAAATGCTTTGAACAAGGCAGCTGCAGAATACAATGTCCCTGTGAAAGCAGCAGCAGGTGGCTATGGTGCTCACCGTGAAATGTTACCAGAGTTTGATCTAGTTATCCTTGCCCCTCAAGTTGCTTCAAACTTTGAAGACATGAAAGCAGAAACAGATAAGCTCGGTATTAAACTTGCGAAAACAGAAGGCGCTCAATACATCAAATTAACTCGTGATGGAAAAGGTGCTCTAGCATTTGTACAAGCGCAATTTGATTAACGATAGGGACTCTGAAATAGTCTCCTCTCGTTACGGAAATCGCTATGTTGAATTTCCTAATCGCCTTATTAATTCGTCGGTAAAAAGACATCGTTTTTACTTCCTCATGTCACAATTCGATTAAGGCTAGGGACTCTGAAATAGTCTCCTATCGTTACGGAAATCGCTATGGCGAATTTCCTAATCGCCTTGTTAATTCGTTGGTAAAAAGATAACGTTTTACCTCCTCATGTCACAATTCGGTGACTTGGTACAAAAAGTGAGATGGAGAAGGATGGCTCACTGACTCCTCTCCTCTCACTTTTACTTTATTTAAATCAAGAAATAGGTGAAAAAAATGACAAAAACATTACCAAAAGACTTTATTTTTGGTGGCGCAACAGCTGCCTATCAAGCAGAAGGTGCTACACATACTGATGGTAAAGGACCAGTAGCGTGGGATAAATATCTTGAAGATAACTACTGGTACACTGCAGAACCAGCCAGTGACTTTTACAATCGATATCCAGTTGACCTCAAGCTAGCAGAAGAGTATGGTGTCAATGGTATTCGAATTTCTATTGCCTGGTCACGTATTTTCCCGACTGGTTATGGTCAAGTAAATGCTAAAGGTGTTGAGTTTTATCATAATCTATTTGCAGAGTGTCACAAACGTCATGTTGAGCCCTTTGTAACTCTTCATCACTTTGACACGCCAGAAGCTCTCCACTCAAATGGAGACTTCTTAAACCGTGAAAATATTGAACACTTTGTAGAATATGCGGCTTTCTGTTTTGAAGAATTCCCAGAAGTTAACTATTGGACAACCTTTAATGAAATTGGGCCAATCGGTGATGGTCAATACTTGGTTGGTAAATTCCCTCCAGGTATTCAATACGACCTTGCCAAAGTTTTCCAATCCCATCACAATATGATGGTGTCGCATGCACGTGCAGTCAAGCTATATAAAGATAAAGGCTATAAAGGTGAAATTGGTGTTGTTCACGCACTGCCAACCAAATATCCTTTAGATCCTAAAAATCCAGCAGATGTTCGTGCAGCTGAGTTGGAAGATATTATTCACAACAAATTTATTTTGGATGCAACTTATCTAGGTTGCTATTCCGATGAAACCATGGAAGGTGTCAACCATATCTTATCAGTCAATGGTGGTAGTTTGGATCTTCGTGACGAAGACTTTGCAGCACTTGAAGCAGCTAAAGATTTGAACGACTTCCTTGGAATTAATTACTACATGAGTGACTGGATGGAAGCATTTGATGGCGAGACAGAAATCATCCATAATGGTAAGGGTGAGAAAGGAAGCTCTAAATACCAAATCAAAGGTGTGGGTCGTCGTGTAGCTCCTGACTATGTACCACGTACGGATTGGGATTGGATTATCTACCCTCAAGGTTTATATAACCAAATCATGCGCGTGAAGAAAGATTATCCTAACTATAAGAAAATCTACATCACTGAAAATGGTCTTGGATATAAAGATGAGTTCGTTGATAATACTGTTTACGATGATGGTCGTATTGATTACGTGAAGCAACACTTGGAAGTCTTGTCTGATGCTATTGCAGATGGCGCTAATGTAAAAGGTTACTTCATTTGGTCATTGATGGATGTCTTCTCTTGGTCAAATGGATATGAGAAACGTTACGGTCTCTTCTATGTAGACTTTGAAACTCAAGAACGTTATCCTAAGAAGTCAGCTCATTGGTACAAAAAAGTAGCGGAAAGTCAGATTATAGACTAGTAGAATGAGTAATTAGATATAGAATTTTAGTGAGGCAAAAAGATGTTCAAAGATTTTATCCAATCTATTTATGAAAAAGTTTATATTATCAATTTTGATAAATGTTCTCAAATACCTTGTTTAACTAATGAGGAGATGAAAAAACTTGGGAAATGGTATGTCTCTACTGGTAAAGAATGGATTTGTCATTCAGACTATGAGCTGGAAGAATTTAAAAATATCTTTTTAAATTTTATCAGTCCTGAAGAACGGGATAATATCTCCTTTGATTCAGATTTTATGCCGTTTCAACAATCATAAAGAATCTAGAAAACTCTTTGTAAAAATCTTCATCCAAAAATGCGTCATATCAAGATTCTTATTTTCTTGATATGACGCATTTTATTTTTATTAATCCTCAGTTTTATGGTTTAGAAAGAATAATTTTTGTTTGTTTTGAAAGTTGTTCAAACGTTTCTTTGCTCAGTTTAGAATCTGAAACGATGGTATCAATATCAGAGATATTGTAGAAGGTATAAAAATCAAATTTATTGAACTTACTATTGTCAGCTAGTAAGTATTTTTTATTGGAATTGTTGAGGGCGATACGTTGTGATTCACCTTCCTCTTCACTAAAGGTCGCAATCGCATTGTCCTGAATACCATTACAGCTAACGAAAGCTTTAGAAAATTGAAGATTGGCTAAGTTTTGCAAGGTTAGTGTTCCCACAAATGCTCCAGTGATAGAGCGATAGTTTCCACCGATTAAAATCAAATCTGTTAGTTTTCGTTCGTTTAAGATGAGAAAGACTGGTAAACTGTTTGTTACAACACGAATATTATCAATTGGAAGTTCACGGGCAAAAGATTCTAAGGTGGTACCAGGGCCGATAAAAATAGTTTCACCCTCATCAATTAAATGGCCTGCAAAACGACTAATTTCTTGTTTTTCTGCAATCTGTAAGCTTTGTTTTTCAATATTGGAACGTTCATTGTTTAAAATGGAGCCTGTGCGAATTTTTTCAGCTCCCCCGTGCACTCGAACCAGTAGATCTTTGTCTGCTAACTCTTGCAAGTAGCGTCTAGCAGTCATATCTGATACATCCAAGCGAGTCATGATTTCTTTTACAGTAATAGTTCCCTTTGTATTTACCGTTTCTAGAATATTATCTAGTTTTTCCTGCTTTAACATCGTTATCACCTCTATTTCTATTACTATTTTATCATAAAGTGTTCAATCAATCAATTTAAAAAACAAAAGAAAACAAAAACAAAAATATCATGGTTGTTTTAAACAAACCATGATATTTGTTATCAGTTCTGGGATAATTGAATTAGTCCAAACCGTAGTTGTAGTCATCGTCTTGCATGGCTTCAACTTCGCCAAGAAGGTAACCATTTCCGACTTGAGAGAAGAAGTCGTGGTTGGAAGTTCCTGTTGAAATACCGTTCATAACGATTGGGTTGACATCATCAGCTGAGTCTGGGAAGAGTGGATCTTGTCCCAGGTTCATGAGTGCCTTGTTAGCATTGTAGCGAAGGAAGGTTTTGACTTCTTCCGTCCAACCAACACCGTCATAGAGGCTTTCTGTATAGCCTTCTTCGTTCTCGTAGAGAGTGTAGAGCAGATCGTACATCCATTCTTTTAGCTTTTCTTGCTCTTCTTCAGGCAATTCATTGAAACCAAGTTGGAATTTATAACCAATGTAAGTTCCGTGAACAGACTCATCTCGGATAATCAGTTTGATGATTTCCGCAACGTTGGCTAGCTTGTTGTTACCGAGATAGTAGAGGGGAGTGAAGAAACCAGAGTAGAAGAGGAAGGTTTCGAGGAAGACGCTGGCAACTTTCTTTTCAAGTGGGCTACCGTTTAGGTAGATTTCGTTGACAATCTCAGCCTTCTTTTGTAGGTAAGGATTGGTATTGGTCCATTCGAAAATGTCTTCAATCTCAGCCTTAGTATTCAAGGTAGAAAAGATTGATGAGTAAGATTTTGCGTGGACAGATTCCATAAATTGGATGTTATTGAAAACAGCTTCCTCATGTGGTGTACGGATGTCTCCACGAAGGGCTTGCACCCCAGTTTCAGATTGCATAGTGTCGAGAAGGGTTAAACCACCAAAGACTTTTCCGACCAAGTCTTTCTCTTTGTTAGATAGCTTTCTCCAGTCATCCAAGTCGTTTGACAAGGGAATACGTGTATCGAGCCAGAATTGCTCTGTTAGTTTTTCCCAAGTTGATTTGTCGATGACATCTTCGATGGCATTCCAGTTAATGGCTTTGTAGTAAGTTTCCATTTAAAATCTCTTTCTGTATGTAATAATGCGATTATCGGATCATCTCTATTTTATCATAGTCTGAGAAGAGTATCGCACAAAAAGTCGGAAGACCGACTTTTTAGTTTTTCATAGTATTTAAGATACTTATCAAGTTTTATCTGGCGAGTAACTTAATCAGTAATCTGAGGAAATTTAGTTGGCTCAGATTAGAACTAAATCACACAGCTTTCACATTGGTTAGCACCGACTTCTCCACCATCATCGGTAAAGGTACGGACGTAGTAGATAGACTTGATACCCTTGTTAAAGGCATAGTTACGAAGGATAGACAAGTCACGTGTCGTTTGTTTGTTTTCTTTCTTCCATTCGTAAAGACCTTTTGGAATGTCACTACGCATGAAGAGAGTGAGTGAAAGTCCTTGGTCCACGTGCTCTGTTGCAGCAGCGTAAACATCAATCACTTTACGCATATCCATGTCGTAAGCAGAAGTGTAGTATGGAATGGTTTCTGTTGACAAGCCAGCAGCTGGGTAGTAGATTTTACCAATTTTCTTCTCTTGACGTTCTTCGATACGTTGTGTAATCGGGTGAATAGAAGCAGAAACGTCATTGATGTAACTGATCGAACCATTTGGCGCTACAGCAAGGCGGTTTTGGTGGTAAAGACCATCTGCTTGAACCTTGTCGCGAAGTTCAGCCCAGTCAGCAGCACTTGGGATAAAGACATCTTTGAAAAGTTCTTTAACACGGTCTGATTTTGGAACAAACTCTCCTGTAATATACTTGTCAAAGTAGCTTCCCTTAGCATAGTCTGATTTTTCAAAGTTATGGAAGGTAATACCACGTTCACGCGCGATATTGTTTGATTCTACCAAGGTCCAGTAGTTCATAAGCATAAAGTAGATGCTTGTAAATTCAACAGACTCAGGTGACCCATATTCAATCAGTTGTTGTGCAAGGTAGCTGTGAAGTCCCATAGCACCAAGACCGAAGGTGTGGGCTTGGCTATTTCCATGATCAATCGTAGGTACAGCTACGATGTGCGAACTATCTGTAACGAAAGTTAAAGCACGAACCATAGCACGGATAGAGCGACCAAAGTCAGGTGAAGTCATCATATTGACCACGTTGGTTGAACCAAGGTTACATGAAATGTCTGTTCCCATTTGAAGGAATTCTTGAGCATCGTTGATCAAGCTTGGTTCTTGGACTTGAAGAATCTCAGAACACAAGTTACTCATGATAATCTTACCATCAACAGGATTTGCACGGTTAGCCGTATCAATGTTGACTACATAAGGGTAGCCAGACTCTTGTTGTAATTTAGAGATTTCAGTTTCCAAATCACGCGCCTTGATTTTTGTCTTGCGGATATTTGGATTTGCGACCAATTCATCGTATTTTTCAGTTATATCGATGTAGTTAAATGGCACACCGTATTCAAGCTCTACAGAGTATGGGCTGAAGAGGTACATTTCTTCATTTTTACGAGCCAATTCGTAGAATTTATCAGGTACTACAACACCAAGTGACAAAGTCTTTACACGAACTTTTTCATCAGCGTTTTCTTTCTTAGTTGAAAGAAAGGCGATGATATCTGGGTGAAAGACATTGAGGTAAACAACTCCAGCACCTTGACGTTGACCCAATTGGTTGGAGTAAGAGAAGCTGTCTTCGAAGAGTTTCATGACTGGTACGACCCCAGAAGCTGCTCCTTCATAACCCTTGATAGGAGCACCAGCTTCACGAAGGTTACTGAGGGTAATTCCCACACCACCACCGATACGTGAAAGTTGAAGAGCTGAGTTGATAGAACGTCCGATAGAGTTCATATCATCCGTTACTTGGATCAGGAAGCAAGATACTAACTCCCCACGACGAGCACGACCAGCATTCAAGAAGGAAGGGGTAGCCGGTTGGTAGCGTTGGTGGATGATTTCATTGGCAATATCGATTGCAACAGCTTCATTCCCATCAGCGAAATAAAGGGCGTTAAAGAAGACACGGTCTTCCATACTTTCAAGATAATATTCACCGTCATTAGTCTTTAAGGCGTATTGATTGTAAAACTTATAAGCTGCCATGAAAGACTTAAATTGGAAGTTTTGGTCTTTGATAAATTGTGACAATTCTTCCAAAAATTCTGGACGGTATTTCTTGATAAAGGCTGTTTCGATGTAGTTGTGTTCAATGAGGTAGTTAATTTTATCTTTGATTGAATCAAAAACCATAGTGTTTGGAACTACATTTTCTTTAAAGAAGGCATCCAAAGCTTCTTTATCTTTATGAAGCATGATTTGTCCATTAACAGGACGGTTGATTTCGTTATTGAGACGGAAGTAAGTTACGTCCTCAAGATGTTTTAATCCCATAAAATTTCCCTTATCTAATTACAAAAGAAAGGCTTCTAAGTTAGCCCTAGAAGCAGTTTCTTCTGGTTGATGTACTAAGATTATGCTAATTGTTTCAGTTTTCCTGGCTGGAAACCTGAAAAGACTTCAGTTGGTGTTTGGATAACAGGAGCTGCGCTGAAACCGAGCTCTTTAACTTGATCGATGTACTCAGGTTGCTCATCAAGATTGATTTCACGATAAGCGACATTATTACTGTCCAAGAAACGTTTGGTCATTTTACATTGGACACAGTTGTTTTTAGAATAAACGGTTACCATTGTGTAACTCCTCTTTCAAAATAGATTACTTTCTTAGTATATCAGAAAATAAATTTTTGTCAATGATTTAAAACTAAATATAGTGGTCTGTTTTTCTAGTCAAGCTCACAAAACACAATATGTAGTGTTTGTTTTATAAAACAGCAATGATTATCCTATAAATCGTTTTTAAAGAAACTATATCCTGTGTTTTGTTACATAAGATAGAAGATTTTCTGCAAGTTATCTGAAAAGGAAATCGAATAAATCCCATAAAATACTTGAAAAAAATCCTAGAAGATGATATAATACCAAATTGTAAGGGTTATCAAATATAACTCAAAAAAGAAAGAACAAAAGGAGAGTCAAACTATGGCTTCTAAAGATTTCCACGTAGTGGCAGAAACAGGTATTCACGCACGTCCAGCAACATTGTTGGTACAAACTGCTAGCAAATTTGCTTCAGATATCACTCTTGAGTACAAAGGTAAATCAGTTAACCTTAAATCAATCATGGGTGTTATGAGTCTTGGTGTTGGCCAAGGTGCTGACGTAACGATCTCAGCTGAAGGTGCAGACGCAGATGACGCTATCGCTGCAATCTCAGAAACAATGGAAAAAGAAGGATTGGCATAAGGAAAATGACAGAAATGCTTAAAGGAATCGCAGCATCTGACGGTGTTGCAGTTGCAAAAGCATATCTACTCGTTCAACCGGATTTGTCATTCGAGACTGTTTCAGTCGAAGATACAAACGCAGAAGAGGCTCGTTTGGATGTTGCTCTTGAAGCTTCTCAAAACGAGCTTTCTCTTATCCGCGAGAAAGCTGTAGGTACGCTAGGTGAGGAAGCGGCTCAAGTTTTTGACGCTCATTTGATGGTTCTTTCTGACCCAGAATTGATTGGTCAGATTAAAGAAACAATCCGTGCTAAGAAAGTTAATGCTGAAGCAGGTCTTAAAGAAGTGACTGACATGTTCATCACTATCTTTGAAGGCATGGAGGACAACCCATACATGCAAGAACGTGCAGCGGATATCCGCGACGTGACAAAACGTGTATTGGCAAACCTTCTTGGTAAAAAATTGCCAAACCCAGCATCTATTAACGAAGAAGTAATCGTGATTGCACATGACTTGACACCATCTGATACAGCTCAATTGGACAAAAACTTTGTAAAAGCTTTTGTAACTAACATCGGTGGACGTACAAGCCATTCAGCTATCATGGCGCGTACACTTGAAATTGCAGCTGTATTGGGAACAAATAACATCACTGAAGTAGTGAAAGACGGCGATATCCTTGCCGTTAACGGAATTACTGGTGAAGTGATTATCAACCCAACAGATGAACAAGCGACGGAATTTAAAGCAGCTGGTGAAGCTTATGCTAAACAAAAAGCTGAATGGGCACTTTTGAAAGATGCTCAAACAGTGACTGCTGACGGTAAACACTTCGAGTTGGCAGCTAACATCGGTACTCCAAAAGACGTTGAAGGTGTTAACAACAACGGTGCAGAAGCTGTTGGGCTTTACCGTACAGAGTTCTTGTACATGGATTCTCAAGACTTCCCAACTGAAGATGAGCAGTATGAAGCATACAAGGCTGTTCTTGAGGGAATGAATGGTAAACCAGTGGTTGTTCGTACTATGGACATCGGTGGAGATAAGGAACTTCCTTACTTTGATATGCCACACGAAATGAACCCATTCCTTGGATTCCGTGCCCTTCGTATCTCTATTTCTGAAACTGGAGATGCAATGTTCCGTACACAAATCCGTGCCCTTC
Source organism: Streptococcus sp. D2 (assembly GCF_006385825.1). Classification (GTDB taxonomy): domain Bacteria; phylum Bacillota; class Bacilli; order Lactobacillales; family Streptococcaceae; genus Streptococcus; species Streptococcus shenyangsis. Next base: position 56,400 of record NZ_VFSI01000001.1, read on the forward strand.
TTCGTGCTTCTGTTCATGGTCAATTGCGTATCATGTTCCCAATGGTTGCCCTTTTGAAAGAATTCCGTGCAGCTAAAGCAGTTTATGAAGAAGAAAAAGCAAACCTTCTTTCTGAAGGAGTTGCAGTTGCGGATGATATCCAAGTTGGTATCATGATTGAAATCCCTGCAGCAGCAATGCTTGCAGACCAATTTGCAAAAGAAGTAGACTTCATGTCAATTGGTACAAACGACTTGATCCAATACTCAATGGCAGCAGACCGTATGAACGAGCAAGTTTCATACCTTTACCAACCATATAACCCATCAATCCTTCGCTTGATTAACAACGTTATCAAGGCAGCTCACGCTGAAGGTAAATGGGCTGGTATGTGTGGTGAGATGGCTGGCGATCAAAAAGCTGTTCCACTTCTTGTCGGAATGGGCTTGGATGAATTCTCTATGTCAGCAACATCTGTACTCCGTACACGTAGCTTGATGAAGAAATTGGATACTGCTAAGATGGAAGAGTACGCTAACCGTGCCCTTACAGAGTGTTCAACAATGGAAGAAGTACTTGAACTTCAAAAAGAATACGTTAACTTTGATTAATGTCATTAACCTTGTAACCTAGTTGCAAGGTTTTTTGACGCATTTTGGAAAAGTATGCTCTTATAAAGTCCACTTTTCAATGAGTCAGAGGCATGATATAATAGGGGGAAACAAATAGAATAAGAGAGAAACCATGTCTAAAGAAATTGATATTGAGTACTACCACCAGCTAGCCTTGCAAAAGCAGAAGGAGCACCGTAAAATTTTAGCAAATCTAAAGAAAAAACCACCAAAAAATCTAGATAAGATAGCTCAACAGATTCACCAAGAAGTCTTTGAGGAGATTGATTGCACTGCCTGTGCTAACTGTTGTAAGACTTTGGGTCCCGACTTCAAGGAAGCGGATATTACACGAATTGCCAAGTATTTTAAGATGAAATTACCAGCTTTTGAAGCTGAATTTCTTCAGGTAGATGAAGATGGGGATAAGATTTTCAAATCCATGCCCTGTCCATTTTTAGGAGGAGATAACCTCTGTTCCATTTATGACGTTCGTCCAAAGGCCTGCCGAGAGTTCCCCCATACAGACCGTAAAAAGATCCATCAAATCAACCATTTGACGATTAAGAATACCTTGACCTGTCCAGCAGCCTATCTCTTTGTTGAGAAATTAAAGGATAAGTTATAGAAGTTTACACCTCTAAATCTTGTACAAAGATTCTAGGGCGGAAGTATCTGATATCTGTTAGACTATAGATAGAATTGAGCACGGCCTAAAAGCTGTGCGAAAAAGACAATTTTTCACTTTGCTTTTAACGACCTTTGTATCTTGTGGAGGTAAGAAGAAAAAATGATGCATCAATTCAATCAAACCATGCATTATTTGGAGCAGCAGCTGACTGGAGAAGTGGATATGAAAAGATTTAAGCAGCTATCGGGCTATTCTTATCCTCTCTTTAGCAGACTCTTTTCCATCCTAGCAGATATGACCTTAGCAGAATACTTGCGCAATCGCCGGCTGTCAGAAGCAGTGACAGACTTGCGGGAAAGCTCTGAGAAAGTCATTGACATAGCTCTAAAATATGGCTATGAATCTGCGGATGCTTTCAGCGCAGCCTTCAAGAAATTCCATGGGGCAACTCCCTCAGAAGTTCGAAATGGAAAATCTTATCGGGTCTTTCCTAGACTTCAATTATCCTTAAAGATTACAGGAGGAAAGAACATGGATATCAAGATTCAAAAGAAACCTGCTTTTACCGTGGCAGGCGTCCTATTGGAAGCTATAGACAATAGCCAGTGCCCGTCTGCTTGGGAGCAGCTCTATGCAAATCATAGATTTGAAAGCCTAGAAAGTCTGGGTAATGGCCAATCCTTTGGTGTCTGCTCGGATGTCAAGGAAGGTGAGATTATCAACTATATGGCTGGCTATGATGTGACGGATAAAGTAAAAGCAGAAGAACTGGGACTATCAATCAAAGACATCCCAGTAGCTGAGTATGCTATCGTACCAGTCAAAGGGGCTATACCAGCCAGCATCCACCATGCTTGGAAATATGTCTTGGAGGTCTTTTTCCCAGAAACTGGCTATCGCCACTCAGGAGCCCCAGACTTTGAAGTTTATTTCAAAGGAGATATGTCGTCCCCATACTACCAAATGGAACTCTGGATACCAGTCATCAGGGACTAGATCATTTTCTGATTTTTTATAAAGATGCAAATCCGACTCTGTAGAAAGAACCTCTACAGAGTCTTTTCTTGTGGACATTCATTTCCGAAAAGCAGACATACCCTATTTTTTGTTTGGATTTTATGGGGTATGAGTAAAGTTATCTCGGTATAATAGTCTTATAGAAGATAAGGAGGCATGAATATGCAGATGTATTTTGGAGATGTGTCACTTTGCTATAGCTATTCATTGGCAATGGCACTTGACGCCTATGGTTATGACTTTAAAGCAGAGTTTTTAGAGGCAATTATGGTGATGGGTAATGGCGCTAGTATCGTAAAGGAAGATGAGCAACACCCTCTAGTATTCTTTGATAATGGAATGCCAGATCTTTCCATCTCCCATTCCTTAAAAATACTTGGATTTGACTATGAGGATTTCTATGTAAAAGATGGAGCAGAAGTAGATTTGGAAGAGATTAAAGCAAAGTTGGAATCGTTTCTGTCTAATGGACCTGTCGTACTGGGTCCTCTTGATATGGGCCACTTGACTTACAATCCCAATCACACAATCCTTCATGGTGTAGATCACTTTGTATCTGTGTATGCTCTTGATGGTCAGTATCTCTATTTGCATGATCCAGCTGGTTTTGCCTGTATGAAGGTTGCTTTTAATGACATTTTAGAAGCTTGGAAGGCGGAGGCTATTGACTATAAGCGTGGAGCTTACTCCATGTGGGGAAATTTTAAGAAGGTAAAGTGTCCTAGTCAAACTCAAATCTATCAAGAAACGGCAAGAATTATAAGGGACAGATATCTGGATGGACAAAATAATGTCTTGGAATGTTATGCAAAAGCAGTTGCTGAAAACGGCTTAAATACGGAGCAAAAACAATTGCATCAGTATTTTAGCTTTAAACTTGCTGCTGTTCGAAATCTCTATCTCAGTCGATTCTTAAAAGACCATGATCCCGAAGGGGCAAGATTAAAAGAGGAATTGGCTTCTTTATTTGGCCAAGCCCACCTTTCGTGTTTAAAAGAAGATTACCAAGAACTAGCCCACTTGCTCTATCAGATAGCTGAAGCGGACCGTTGCTTTAGAGGTTTATATGTAAAGTAGTGACTATAAGCATAAAATAACTAGTCAGTAAAAGCAGTTTTTCGTAAAGAACTGCTTTTTGATTATGGCATAATGAAGTGAGGAAATAGCATATCCAACTAAAAAATGAAGGGAGAACTCTGTGCCTAGACCGAAAACAAAAGAGGGACTAGTATTAGTCTCTAAGGAAAATTATGAAAATCTCAAGCTCTTTATCTCTAAACTAAGTGAAGATGAGCTACAGACTCCATTTGATTTTTCAAGAGACCAAAAGAAAAAGGAAGCTCACTGGAAAAGAGATAAGAATCTACGGGATGTTCTGATCCATCTTTATGAATGGCAACAATTACTTTTAACTTGGGTACATTCTAATCAAAAAGGTCATGATATACCTTTTCTCCCTGAACATTATACTTGGAAAACCCATGGAGAAATGAATGTCGCTATTTGGAAGAGGCACCAGAAAACGTCCTTAGAAGAAGCTACTAGACACCTTGAACAATCATATAGAGAGGTTTTAGAGTTGATAGAAGTTCTTAGCGATGACGAACTCTTTACCAAAGGTGTCTATAAGTGGACGGGAGGGACAAGTCTAGGTTCCTACTTTATCAGTAGCACTTTCAGTCACTATGATTGGGCTCTGAAAAAACTCAAAGCTCATCAGAAGAATTGTAAGGTATAGATGGACTCTTTGAAAAAGAATGATTTCTTTTAAATATGAGATAAGATTAAAAGGGCTGTCAAGTGATGTAGCCCTTTTGAGTTATACAAGAGAATTACCATGCAAAAGCTGTCGTTGGAGCATTGAGCGCTTCTAACCATTGTTTATTTTTCGCAGGGCAAAGAGTTACGGATATACCTGCCATATCCAGACTGGTCATAAATGTTCCTGATTTTATAAATGTAATAGTGACTCCTTCAATTTCTAAGAGTTGAAGGAGATCATTGATAAGTATGCCCATTTCTAGGTTGCTAGTAGTGCCTAGATTATTTACAAGCAATATAAATTGATCACCCTTTTTCCAATGATAGTGCAATCTTAATTTACTTATAATTTCATTTGCAAGGATTTCTGACGATTGGAATGGGACGATACGATAGCCTTCTTCGCCATGTATCCCAATACCATAAGAAATTTTTCCTTCTTCTAAGGTAAATAGTGGAAGGGTGGCTTGAGGGAGACTAGCAGATTTCGTTGCAAAGCCAATCGTTGCGATTTCGGGAGCAAGATCATGACCTAAATCAGTTAGTTGCTCGATGTCGGCACCATTTTGAGCTGCATATCCTAGAACTTTATGAAGTAAGATTGTCCCTGCAAGCCCTCTCCCTCTAATTTGAAATTTATTGTGGGGTTCGATTGAAATATCATCGTGTGATAAACTATAGCCGACTTTAATTCCTTCTTGTCTAGCAGTGTTAATGGCCGAGCTAAACTCTTTGATGTCTGCTTCGAAATTTTTTACAATGATGAAGACACCGTGACCATTGTTTAAAAAACGAATGGACTCTAAGATTTCAGCTCTTGTAGGAGGAGTAAATAATTGGCCATAGATGGCAGCAGTAAGCATGCCTTCTCCAACATATCCGATATGAGCAGGTTCGTGTCCTGAACCTCCACCCGACAATATTGGAACCTGATGAGGATTGCGATTTTTTTGATAGACTAATGGTAAGGTAGGGTGTTTTTCTAATTCAGGATGACTGTTAACAGTAGCTGAAATGTAACTTGAAATAATTTTCTGTTTATGATTTGAAATAAATGTCATTGTGGTCTCTTTCCAATAATTGTCATGATGAGAAAGTCTGGTTGTGGAACTGGACTTTTTTTATTGACGTAAGCCTTCACGATTTCTGCTAGAGCATGTGAATGATAGTCTAGCAAAAAACAAGTATAAGCAGATGAATCGATATCAATCTGACCGTATTCTCTTAAAATTTTTGATACAAGCAAGCGACAGTAGCTGATAAAGTGGTCATAGAAGTTATTTTGCCCTTGAATATCAAAAAGTTGAATATAAAAGTCACGCTCCTGTTCGAAATAAAGAAATAATTCTTGTAATAGTTTTTGACCTGAAATGAAGTCCAAGTTATTGGTAATATACTCGGTTAAGTCAGTTTCAAATATCCAGTCTAGCAGTTCATATTTGTCAAGAAAGTGATTATAAAAGGTCTGTCTACGAATGCCAGCTGATTCCATGATATCTACAATAGAGATTTTGTCAAATTCTCTAGTAGCTAATAGGTCTCTAAATGCCTTGGCAATTCGTTTTTTTGTAATGAGTGATGATGCCATAGGAAACCTTTCTTTTACTTACTTCATTTTACCAAAAAATTTTTTTAAACTGGTTTAAAAGGGGACAAATAATAGAATCTGTCCCTTATCAGCCAGCGATAAAAAATATATAATGAAAACGAAAACACAGGTAGATGCCGAAAGGAGTTTCTCATGAAAAAAATTATAAATGAACCGACACAAGTTGTTGATGAAATGTTGCAGGGATTGTCATTCATGCATGATGACTTGGTAGAACGCTTAGATGGTTTTGATGTCATCGTCAGAAAGGCAGAAAAGACAGGAAAAGTTGGTCTCATTTCAGGTGGAGGCTCAGGACATGAACCAAGTCATGCTGGTTTTGTAGGAGATGGAATGTTGTCTGCTGCCATTTGTGGAGCAGTCTTCACTTCACCTACTCCGGACCAAATTTTAGAAGCCATTAAGGCGGCTGATGAAGGAGCTGGAGTTTTCATGGTCATCAAGAACTATTCTGGTGACATTATGAACTTTGAAATTGCACAAGAACTTGCTGAAATGGAAGGTATTGATGTAGCAAGTGTTGTGGTTGATGATGATATCGCTGTTGAAAATAGTCTCTATACCCAAGGTCGTCGAGGTGTTGCAGGTACTATTTTGGTCCATAAAATTTTGGGTGATGCAGCTCGTTCTGGTAAATCATTATCTGAAATGAAGGACTTGGCCGATAAACTTGTGTTAGAAATTAAAACAATTGGGCTGGCCTTGTCTGGAGCAACCGTTCCTGAGGTTGGGAAACCAGGATTTATTCTAGAAGATGATGAATTTGAATATGGAGTTGGTATTCATGGTGAGCCAGGATATAAAAAAGAGAAAATGCAACCTTCCGCACAATTGGCTTCAGAATTGGTTGAAAAACTATCTGAAGGTTTCCAACTTAAGGCTGATGAACGCTATGGCCTTCTCATTAATGGTTTAGGAAGCACTCCTCTTATGGAACAATACGTATTTGCGAATGATGTGGCTAAATTACTCCATGAAAAAGGTGTTGAGTTGGCATTTAAGAAAATTGGAAACTATATGACATCAATTGATATGGCTGGATTATCATTAACATTGATTCGATTGGCAGATGATGAATGGTTAGATGCTTTAAATGCACCTGTTACAACACCAGCTTGGTAAAACTCAAGGAGGAAATGTCAAATGAATGCTGAACAAGCTCTTGAATGGATGAAGCTTTTTAATGAAAAGATTCAAGAAAAGAAAGATTACCTTAGTGAGTTAGACACTCCTATAGGAGATGGAGACCACGGTGGAAATATGGCGCGTGGCATGGCTGCAGTTATGGAAAACTTAGAAGGAAAGCAATTTGAGACCAGCAGTGATGTTTTTAAACTTGTCTCAATGCAACTACTGAGTAAGGTAGGTGGTGCTTCTGGTCCCTTGTATGGCTCTGCTTTTATGGGCATGGCCAAGGCTGATTCTCATTCTAAATTAGAAGAAATCTTACAAAGTGGTTTGGATATGATTGTCAAACGTGGGAAAGCAGAAGTTGGAGAAAAGACAATGGTTGATGTTTGGACTCCTGTTATTGCTGCTTTGTCTGCTGGTCAATTGACTCAAGAGGTTATTGATAAGGTAGTGAATGCTACCAAAGATTTACTTGCAACTAAAGGAAGAGCATCTTATGTAGGAGAACGTTCTCTTGGACATATCGATCCTGGATCATTTTCATCAGGATTACTCTTTACTGCTCTTTTAGAAACTGGGGTGGTTTAATGGGAAGTATTGGTCTTGTTATCGTTTCACATTCCAAACACATTGCACAAGGTGTTGTTGAACTGATTAGTGAAGTAGCTAAAGATGTTCCGATTACTTATGTAGGAGGAACCGAAGATGGAGGAATTGGAACAAGTTTTGATCAAGTAGATAGGGTTGTTTCCGAAAATCCAGCAGATACTTTATTAGCCTTTTTTGACCTAGGCTCTGCTAAAATGAACTTAGAAATGGTGGCTGATTTCAGTGATAAAAGTATCATGATCAATAGGGTTCCAATTGTAGAAGGTGCCTATACTGCAGCAGCTCTTCTTCAGGCTGGTGCAGAACTGTCAGTTATTCAAACACAGTTGTCGGAGCTTGAAATTAATAAATAAGGAATTTACTATTACTCCTTTTTTAGGTGGGCTATTACTCATCTCTACTATCAAAGTTTAAGTAAATAATTTCAAAATCAGAAAGGGATTGCTTGGGCAGTTCCTTTTTAATTTAACAGAAGTAAAGTTATAGTGTTTCTAAATTGTGAATCACTCAAAACTGATTGTGATGGGACTATTCTAGCTTTAGAATTCTTCAAAAATTAAAATTTAAGGCAATCAATGGCTTAGAATAGTACAAAAACATTTAGTTTATAGGAATTCTAGGTCTAGGATTACATGGATATTTATGAAGTTAGGGTGTTCGATAGATAGAATTGTTCTATTCTGAAAGATTTGAGCTGTCAATCTTCTAGAATAGTAGTTTGCCAATGAATTTTGTTGAAAGATTCCTTGTTTTATGATAGTCTAAAGTAAAAGAAAGCCCTACCATTATATTTGTATCTTTAATCTGACTTGGTTTAGGTCTAGAAGAGGGATAGATATTTTGGATCTCCAAATAATAATTATATTTTCACTTGCAAAAAATGTACTTCAACTTTAACTAATGTAAAAGAAGAAAAGATCATGAAACGTTTATGACTTGTTGGAAAGAGAATGTGAACTAAAAATAGATTTAGGAGTAGGTAGATGAGTAATCTAGAGTCAATTCGTAAAGCGCATATCATCGTGTGGGGTGCCTATCTATTTTTATCATTAAGGGCGCCGCTAATTAGTAGCACAGAGTATTTCTTGCTTATTTTTTTAGCATTTCTCTATTCAATAGTATCGTTACCTATATACTCTGTGAAGAATAAAATAGTGTCCATTTGTTTGGCGATAAACTCGATTCTGTTAATGAGTTTCCCGATTTTGATCAATAAATATTTCCCAGGAAACGTTTCTACTTATATCGTATTAATTAGTATTTTTATCCTGGAGTTCTTAATCTTTAATAAACTTGGTAAAGATTTTGATACTAGACTAGCTAGCGAGTATAGGAAAATTAGTCAGTTTAAAAGTAAGATGTCTCAATCTCTTTGGATAAAATATTTAGAGATTTCTAGTTTTATATTAACTATATTTCCATTTATTCTTCATGGTACAGTTGATAATCGTGTATTGACTCTTATCTTTTTGATAAAAATTTGTGTAGATACTACGATAAAGGTTCTATTAAACAGAATTTTTAAGACAAGTAAGGTAATGAAAAGGAGGATATTTTCTCTTTTTGTACTAGATTTGATGGTCTATATATTTTTAAGTTATGTTTTAGTGATACAAAAAGACGGATATCTGTTTTCAATTCTACTAATTTTTTCTAATTTTTCACTTCCCTTTATCAGAGAAAAAGAGTATGAATTATTTAAAAATAAGAAGTGAGACAAATAGGGTTACATCTTCCTTCTCTTTAAAATCAAATAGTGAAAGGATATCTTATCTAGCTGACGAAGAGAAAAAAACGAAGTTGTCTATCGTTAGCCACATTAATGGAGAATTATCTCTCCATAACGAAGTTCTTTTTTCGAATCGATGTTACAGTAAACATAGCAATTGCTTATTTTATGGGAGATCGAATATGTTTAAACTAAGTGATAAAGCCAGAATAATATTTGCTATTATAGGAGCGAGTTCCATATTAGTCAACATGTATCTTATTCCTCTTATTAAAACTGAGAATAAATTTTGGGAAATACTTTTATTTATATTAGGTGTATTGCTAATTGGAATTTCATTACTTATTCCAAAAAAATAAATTTTGGAATAGTATTAGTGAGTAGGTAAACATTTATTGATTGGATTTTTTAATGCTATTGATGAATGTGATGGAAAAGTGACAATAAATTAAGGACAGGATGATAGCATTATGATGGTTGTTTTCATTTTGATGGTTGTGGTATTTCTGTATTATAAAATTACAGAGTATTTTCAGAATAGTTATATTGACTGTATACTATTTTTAACATTGCTGATTTCTCATTTGATATGGGATTACTATTTTTTACCCATTGAAGTCTTAGTAGCATTAAGTGGAGTAAATTTGTTGTCAAGATTTTTCAAAAAAAAGAGAAGCCAATAGATTTACTAATGAATTATTAAGACGAAAAGTAAAATTGGGATATTTAAAATGAAACATTTTTTTGCAGGATTTGGTGAAATAAACTTTATAAATTATCTTTTGTATATATGTGTAGGACTAGCCCCTCTTTTTCATATGTATGTCATAGATTCGGAAATGAGTTTTGTGAAAATAGTGTTATCTATTTTGGGAATTATATTTGTATGTTTGGGAATTATATTTGTATGTATTTTAACTATTGTTCGAATTTATAGAAGATTTTTCTATAATAAAAATAAACTTGATTAGAATAGTATGGGTTAGTTAATCAATTAGAACTATTATTCTTTGTGGTACTATACTACTTTTAAGTTTTAACATTGAACAGCTGGCTGAAGTGAAAGTTATTTATCTTAGGAAGGAAACTCAATGCCATACAAATTTCTACTTTTCGACCTTGACCACACTCTTCTTGATTTTGATGCTGCTGAGGATGTGGCTTTGACGCAACTTCTAAAAGAAGAAGGGATTGCAGATATTCAGGCTTATAAAGACTATTACGTTCCTATGAACAAGGCTCTCTGGAAGGACTTGGAACAAAAGAAAATCAGTAAACAAGAGCTAGTTAACACGCGTTTTTCTCGTTTATTTTCTCATTTTGGACAGGAAAAAGATGGTAGTTTTCTAGCCCAACGTTACCAATTTTACCTCGCAAAACAGGGACAAACGATTTCAGGAGCACATGAACTTTTGGACAGTCTCATCGAGCGAGATTATGAGCTATATGCTGCGACAAATGGCATTACTGCCATTCAGACAGGGCGCTTGGTTCAATCTGGTCTAGCGCCTTATTTCAATCAAGCCTTTATCTCAGAACAGTTGCAAACACAAAAGCCTGATGCTCTCTTTTATGAAAAGATTGGCCAACAGATTGCAGGTTTTAGCAAAGAAAAGACGCTGATGATTGGAGATTCCCTAACCGCCGACATTCAAGGTGGTAATAATGCTGGGATTGCCACTATCTGGTACAACCCTCATCACCTCGAAAATCACACACAAGCCCAGCCGAATTACGAAGTCCATTCTTACCAAGACTTGCTGGATTATTTAGATAAACTGTAAAAAGTGGTTTCCATAGCCACTTTTTGCTATAATAGAGGCAGTAAAAACGAAGGAGTCGGCTATGGAACACTCGTCTTGGCATGCTTTGATTAAGGAGCAATTACCTGAAGGTTATTTCGGGAAAATCAATCAGTTTATGGAGCAGGTCTATGCTCAGGGGGCTGTTTATCCGCCCAAGGAAAAGGTTTTTCAGGCTCTCTTGACAACACCGCTTGAAGAGGTTAAAGTGGTGATTCTAGGACAAGATCCCTATCATGGGCCAGGTCAAGCGCAGGGCTTGAGTTTTTCTGTACCTGACTCTATCCCAGCTCCGCCATCCTTACAAAATATCTTGAAAGAATTGTCAGATGATATCGGGGTCAAGAAGTCCCATGATTTGACAGCTTGGGCTGAACAAGGAGTTTTGCTTCTTAATGCTTGTTTGACGGTTCCTGCTGGACGGGCCAATGGTCATGCTGGGCAGGTATGGGAGCCTTTTACAGATGCTGTGATTCAGGTGGTCAATCATCTAGATAGACCAGTCGTTTTTGTACTCTGGGGAGCCTATGCACGCAAGAAGAAGGCCTTGGTTACCAATCCTCATCACTTGATTATCGAATCAGCCCATCCCAGTCCTTTGTCAGTTTATAGAGGATTTTGGGGTTCCAAGCCTTTTTCCAAGGTAAATACATTCTTAAAAGAGACAGGACAAGAGCCAATTGATTGGCTTAGATAAGGAGAAAATATGCCTCAGTTAGCGACGATTTGCTACATTGATAACGGGAAAGAACTACTCATGCTTCATCGCAATAAAAAGCCAAATGACGTCCATGCGGGTAAATGGATTGGTGTGGGGGGTAAGCTAGAGAGAGGAGAGACACCTCAGGAGTGCGCGGTGCGTGAAATCCTTGAAGAAACAGGGCTTAAAGCCCAGCCAGTTCTAAAAGGTGTTATCACTTTTCCTGAATTTACGCCAGATTTAGACTGGTACACCTATGTTTTTAAGGTGACGGAGTTCGAGGGTGACTTGGTTGACTGCAATGAGGGAACGCTAGAATGGGTTCCCTATGATGAGGTTTTGAGTAAGCCGACTTGGGAAGGTGACCATACCTTTGTTGGGTGGCTTTTAGAAGATAAACCCTTCTTTTCAGCCAAGTTTGTTTATGATGGGGATAAATTGTTGGATACCCAAGTTGATTTCTATGAATAAAGGAGAAAACAGATGCTACTAATCAAAAATGGTCGTGTAATGGATCCCAAGTCTGGTTTGGATCAAGTGTGTGATGTTTTAGTCCAAGAAGGTAAAATTGTCGAAATTGCACCTGAGATTAAAGAAGAAGGAGCAGAGATAATTGATGCTACTGGTCTAGTAGTTGCTCCTGGCTTGGTCGATATTCATGTTCATTTCCGTGAACCTGGTCAGACCCACAAGGAAGATATCCATACGGGTGCCCTAGCAGCCGCTGCAGGTGGCTTTACAACGGTTGTCATGATGGCTAATACTAGTCCAACTATTTCAGACGTAGAGACTTTGCAAGAAGTTCTCCAGTCAGCTGCCAAGGAAAAAATCAATGTTAAGACGGTTGCGACCATTACTAAGAACTTTAATGGCCAAGATTTGACTGACTTTAAAGCACTCTTAGAAGCTGGAGCAGTTGGTTTTTCTGATGACGGTATTCCGCTTGAAAGCAGTAAAGTTGTAAAGGAAGCCATGGAAGAAGCTAAAAAGCTTAATACCTTTATTAGTCTTCATGAGGAAGATCCAGGTTTGAACGGTGTTCTTGGCTTTAATGAAAATATCGCTAAAGAACATTTCCATATCTGTGGTGCGACTGGAGTGGCTGAGTATGCTATGATGGCGCGTGATGTCATGATTGCCTATGCAACTAAGGCTCATGTTCACATCCAGCATTTGTCTAAGGAAGAAAGTGTTAAAGTGGTGGAGTTTGCTCAGGGGCTAGGTGCGCAAGTCACAGCAGAAGTAGCGCCACAGCATTTCTCTAAGACAGAAGCACTTCTTTTGACACAAGGAAGCAATGCTAAGATGAATCCGCCACTTCGTTTGGAATCAGACCGTCGTGCTGTTATCGAAGGTCTCAAATCAGGCATCATCACAGTTATCGCAACTGACCACGCGCCTCACCATGCAGATGAGAAAAATGTTGAGGATATTACCAAAGCGCCATCTGGTATGACTGGTTTGGAAACATCTCTTTCTCTCGGTTTAACTTATTTGGTGGAAGCTGGGGAGTTGAGCTTGATGGAATTACTCGAAAAGATGACCTATAACCCAGCCAAGCTTTATAACTTTGAAGCAGGTTACTTGGCTGAGAATGGTCCAGCAGATATTACTATTTTTGATGCCAAGGCTGACCGTCTTGTGGACTCCCATTTTGCTTCGAAAGCAGCTAATTCACCATTCATTGGTGAAAGCTTAAAAGGGCAGATTAAATATACCATCTGTAAGGGACAAATTGTCTATCAAAACTAGGTGGGAGTCTGCTCTGTAAACAAAAAGAATAGAGAGCCTATATGTACCAAACCCATCATTTTAAAGACAAGTTTATATTATTTTTAAAGATATTTTTCCCTATCCTGATTTATCAATTTGCCAATTATTCTGCATCCTTTGTAGATACCACTATGACTGGTCAATACAATACCATGGACTTGGCTGGTGTGTCTATGGCAACCAGTATCTGGAATCCTTTCTTTACATTCCTGACAGGGATTGTATCAGCCCTGGTGCCCATCATTGGTCACCATCTTGGTCGAGGTAAAAAGGAAGAAGTTGCGTCTGATTTTTACCAGTTCATCTATCTGGCCTTGGGTCTATCTGTACTCTTGCTGGGAATGGTACTTTTCCTGGCACCACCAATCTTGAATCATATTGGACTAGAAGCACCGGTGGCGGCAGTAGCTGTTCGTTATCTCTGGTTTTTATCTATCGGGATTATCCCCTTGTTGCTCTTTAGTGTCATTCGTTCCTTGCTGGATTCGCTGGGCTTGACCAAACTTTCCATGTATCTCATGCTTTTGTTACTTCCTCTCAATAGTGGATTTAACTATCTCTTGATTTTCGGAGCCTTTGGTGTTCCAGAACTGGGAGGTGCTGGTGCTGGTTTAGGTACTTCCTTGGCTTATTGGGTCTTGCTGGGAATTTCTGTTCTAGTTTTATTTAAACAGGAGAAGCTCAAAGCCCTACATCTTGAGAAACGCATTCCGCTTAATATGGATAAAATCAAGGAAGGAGTTCGCTTAGGTTTGCCTATTGGGGGAACTGTCTTTGCGGAAGTTGCTATCTTTTCAGTGGTTGGCTTGATTATGGCTAAGTTCTCATCCTTGATTATCGCTAGTCACCAGTCAGCTATGAACTTTTCAACTCTCATGTACGCCTTTCCTATGAGTATCTCATCGGCTATGGCTATTGTCGTTTCCTATGAAGTGGGAGCCAAGCGATTTGATGATGCAAAAACCTATATTGGTCTAGGAAGATGGACAGCCCTTATTTTTGCAGGTTTCACCTTAACATTCCTTTACATTTTTCGAGGAAATGTGGCTAGTCTTTATGGTAACGACCCAGAATTCATTAATTTGACAGCGCGTTTTTTAACTTACAGCCTTTTCTTCCAGTTAGCAGATACCTTTGCAGCACCGCTTCAGGGAATTTTGCGGGGTTATAAGGATACAGTTATTCCTTTTTACCTTGGTTTGGTTGGTTACTGGGGGGTGACACTCCCAGTAGCTATGGTATTTGATTCCCTAACAGATTTTGGAGCGTACTCTTACTGGATTGGTTTGATTATTAGTCTAATCGTGAGCGGGGCTCTCTATCGTTGGCGTTTAACTGTGATTATGAAGAGATTTGAATCCGTAGCAAAATCTAAACGATAAAAAGTTTGTGAAAAAATATTCTTAATGAGAAAATCTCTTGTTTTCATGGGGTTTTCTTTTTTATTTTGTGAAATTTCTTTTAGAAAAACTTTGACAGTATTTTCCAAAAACGGTAAAATAGTAAGGTAAGAAGAAAGTTAGAAAGGCAAGAAGATGTCAACTTTAGATAAAAATCTTTTGCTAGAAATGTTCCGTAAGATGGAAGAAATCCGTCGTATGGACTTAAAAATTGCACAATTAGTAAAGAAAGGGAAAGTGCCAGGAATGACGCACTTTTCTGTTGGAGAAGAGGCAGCTAACGTGGGTGCTATGTTAGCTCTCAACCCAGACGATTTGATCACATCAAACCACCGTGGTCATGGACAAGCTATTGCCAAAGGAATTGACCTAAACGGAATGATGGCTGAAATCCTTGGTAAATACACTGGAACCTGTAAAGGTAAAGGTGGTTCTATGCATATCGCCGACCTTGATGCTGGTAACCTTGGTGCCAATGGTATCGTAGGTGGTGGTATGGGAATCGCTGTTGGTGCAGCCCTCAGTCAGCAAATGCAAAATACCGGAAAAATCGTTGTCTGCTTCTTTGGAGATGGTGCGACCAACGAAGGTGTTTTCCACGAAGCAGTAAATATGGCTTCTATTTGGAAGCTGCCAGTCATTTTCTACTGCATTAACAACGGTTACGGTATCTCTGCGGATATCAAGAAAATGACCAATGTAGAACATATCCATCAACGTAGCGCCGCTTACGGAATTCCTGGAATGTTCATCGAAGATGGAAACAACGTCATCGATGTCTATGAAGGATTTAAGAAAGCTGTAGACCATGTTCGTGGTGGCAATGGACCAGTCTTGATTGAGAGTATAACTTATCGCTGGCTTGGTCACTCATCATCTGACCCTGGTAAATATCGTACGCGTGAAGAAGTGGAATTGTGGAAACAAAAAGATCCAATCGAAAACCTTCGCAAGCATCTTATTGAAAATAACATTGCAAGTGCTACAGAATTGGAAGAAATTCAAGCGCAAGTCAAGGAAGCAGTAGAAGCTTCTGTTAAATTTGCGGAAGAAAGTCCATTCCCACCGCTTGAATCAGCATTTGAAGATATTTACGCAGACTAAGGAGAAAGAGATAAAATGGAAACAAAAACAATGTCCTTCCGTGACACCATTATCCTTGCTATGTCTGAGGAAATGCGTCGCGATGAAAATGTGTTCTTGATGGGAGAAGATGTCGGTGTCTTTGGAGGAGACTTCGGTACTTCTGTCGGAATGCTTGAAGAATTTGGCCCAGAACGTGTTCGTGACTGTCCGATTTCTGAAGCTGCCATCTCTGGAGCAGCAGCAGGAGCAGCCATGACAGGACTTCGTCCAATCGTTGATATGACCTTCATGGACTTCTCGGTTATTGCCATGGACAATATCGTCAACCAAGCTGCTAAAACTCGTTACATGTTTGGTGGTAAAGGTCAGGTTCCAATGACTGTTCGATGCGCAGCTGGTAATGGGGTAGGTTCTGCCGCTCAGCACTCACAATCTCTAGAGTCTTGGTTCACTCATATTCCTGGTCTTAAGGTTGTGGCACCAGGTACGCCTGCGGACATGAAAGGACTGCTCAAGTCTTCTATCCGTGATAACAACCCTGTTATCATTCTTGAGTACAAGTCAGAATTTAACCAAAAAGGGGAAGTGCCAGTTGATCCAGACTACACGATTCCACTTGGAGTTGGGGAAATCAAACGTGAAGGTACAGATGTAACAGTTGTTACTTATGGAAAAATGCTCCGTCGTGTGGTTCAAGCTGCTGAAGAATTAGCAGAAGAAGGAATTTCTGTTGAGATTGTTGACCCACGTACCCTTGTTCCGCTTGATAAGGATATCATCATAAACTCAGTTAAGAAGACTGGTAAGGTTGTTCTGGTTAACGACGCCCATAAAACAAGTGGCTATATCGGAGAGATTTCAGCAATTATTTCAGAGTCAGAAGCATTTGACTACCTAGATGCACCAATCCGTCGTTGCGCAGGAGAAGATGTGCCAATGCCTTATGCGCAAAACCTAGAAAATGCAATGATTCCAACAGTTGAAAGCATCAAAGATGCCATCCGAAAAACTTATAACAAAGAATAGTATTGCATAAGATAAATTATGTAAACATCGCATCCTATCACAAGAAGAGTTGGTTCGATAATAACCGATGAAAGATTTAGTCAGTCTACTAGGTTGACCGCTTGATAGCGGCAACCGTAGTAATTTGAGATACGTGTTGTATCCAAGTGATTTAAAGAGTTGCGACATGAGAGAGTCGAATCGATAATATTCGACGAATGAATTAGTCAGTCTACTAGGTTGACCGCCTAATAGCGGCAACCGTAGCAACTTGAGATACGTGTTGTATCCAAGTTGCTTGTAGAGTTGAACTCGGGCTAGAGTCTGTGTGAAAAAGATAAACTTTCCTAGAAACTAAAGTTTCTTTGTCAAGTTTCCTATTTTCACTTTGATTTTTTACGCCCTTAGTATCATAAATAGAATTGGAGAGGTCATGGCTGATGACAAGCTAAGAGCGACTCCTGCAGCTAGAAAGTTAGCGGATGATCTAGGGATCAACCTCTACGACGTTTCTGGCTCAGGTGCAAACGGTCGTGTCCACAAAGAAGACGTGGAAACTTATAAAGACACAAACGTGGTTCGCATTTCGCCACTTGCAAAACGAATTGCCCTCGAACATAATATTGCTTGGCAGGAAATCCAAGGAACGGGTCATCGTGGTAAGATTATGAAGAAGGACGTTTTGGCCTTGCTTCCTGAAAATATCGAAAACGATACCATCAAGTCTCCTGCTCAGATCGAAAAAATGGAAGAAGTTCCTGATAATGTAACACCATACGGTGAAATTGAGCGTATTCCAATGACACCAATGCGTAAGGTTATTGCCCAACGTATGGTTGAATCTTACCTAACTGCACCAACCTTCACGCTCAACTATGAAGTTGATATGACTGAAATGTTGGCACTTCGTAAGAAGGTTCTGGAGCCAATCATGGAAGCAACTGGGAAGAAGACTACTGTAACAGACCTTCTTTCACTTGCAGTTGTTAAAACTCTTATGAAACACCCTTACATCAACGCTTCATTGACAGAAGATGGCAAGACAATTATTACTCATAATTACGTCAACCTTGCCATGGCAGTTGGTATGGATAATGGATTGATGACACCTGTTGTTTACAATGCGGAGAAGATGAGCCTTTCAGATTTGGTTGTAGCCTTCAAAGACGTCATTGGCCGTACCTTGGATGGTAAATTAGCTCCAAGCGAACTGCAAAATTCAACATTTACTATCAGTAATTTGGGAATGTTTGGCGTTCAGTCCTTTGGTCCTATCATTAACCAACCAAACTCAGCTATCCTTGGTGTGAGTTCGACAATTGAGAAGCCAGTTGTCGTCAATGGTGAGATTGTGATTCGCCCAATCATGAGTCTAGGATTAACCATTGACCACCGTGTTGTGGATGGTATGGCTGGTGCTAAGTTTATGAAAGACTTGAAAGCCTTGATTGAAAATCCAATCTCAATGTTGATTTAAGAGCAAGAGTATTCATTTTTAAGATATAGATAAAGGAAGGAAGACATGGCCTTAGAAGTAATTATGCCAAAAGCCGGCGTGGATATGACAGAAGGACAAATCGTCCAATGGAATAAAAAAGTCGGAGAATTTGTAAAAGAAGGAGAAATCCTTTTGGAAATCATGACTGACAAAGTCAGCATGGAATTGGAAGCCGAAGAAGATGGTTACTTGATTGCTATCCTTAAAGGAGATGGTGAAACTGTTCCAGTAACGGAAGTTATCGGTTACCTTGGAGAAGAAGGGGAAAACATCCCAACAGCTGGATCAGCAGTGCCAGAAGCTAGCCCAGTACCTGCAGCAAGTGCTTCAAATGATGATGGTAAGAGCGATGATGCCTTTGATATTGTTGTGATTGGTGGAGGTCCTGCTGGTTATGTTGCAGCCATTAAAGCCGCCCAACTCGGCGGTAAGGTTGCCCTTGTTGAGAAATCTGAACTTGGTGGAACCTGCTTGAACCGTGGCTGTATCCCAACTAAGACCTATCTTCACAACGCTGAAATTATCGAAAACATCGGTCATGCTGCAAATCGTGGTATCGTGATTGAAAATCCTAACTTCACTGTTGATATGGAAAAACTTTTAGAAACTAAGTCTAAAGTTGTAAATACTCTTGTTGGTGGTGTTGCAGGACTTCTTCGTAGCTATGGAGTTACTGTTCATAAAGGAATTGGAACCATCACTAAAGACAAGAATGTCTTGGTAAATGGTTCAGAATTGCTTGAAACTAAGAAGATTATCCTTGCTGGTGGTTCAAAAGTCAGCAAGATTAACGTTCCTGGTATGGAATCATCACTTGTCATGACAAGTGATGACATTCTTGAAATTAACGAAGTTCCAGAAAGCCTTGTTATCATCGGTGGTGGAGTTGTCGGTATTGAACTCGGTCAAGCCTTCATGACATTTGGTTCTAAGGTAACTGTTATTGAAATGATGGACCGTATCGTGCCAGCTATGGATGCTGAAGTTTCTAAGAATCTTCGCTTGATTCTTGAACGAAAAGGTATGACTATCTTGACTGGTACTAAACTGCAAGAAATCATCGAAGAAGATGGTAAACTTCGTATCAAGATTGAAGGAAAAGACGATATTATCGCAAGCAAAGCTCTTCTTTCAATCGGTCGTGTACCAGACCTCGAAGGAATTGGTGAAGTAGAGTTCGAGTTAGACCGTGGTCGTATCAAGGTTAACGAGTACATGGAAACTTCTGTTCCTGGTATTTATGCACCAGGTGACATCAATGGTACCAAGATGTTGGCTCACGCAGCCTTCCGTATGGGTGAAGTAGCCGCTGAAAATGCCCTTAAAGGAAATCACCATGTTGCTAAATTGAACTTGACTCCTGCAGCTATTTACACACTTCCTGAAGTAGCAGCAGTTGGTTTAACAGAAGAACAAGCTCGTGAGAAATATGATGTCCAAATTGGTAAATTCAACTTTGCTGCTAATGGTCGTGCCATTGCATCAGATGCTGCTCAAGGATTTGTTAAAGTCATTGCAGACAAGAAATACGGGGAAATCCTTGGTGTTCACATCATTGGCCCTGCAGCTGCAGAGTTGATCAATGAAGCGTCAAGCATCATCGAAATGGAAATCACTGTAGAAGAAATGTTGAAGACTATCCACGGACACCCAACCTATTCTGAAGTGATGTATGAAGCATTTGCGGATGTTCTAGGAATGGCCATCCACTCACCTAAGAAAAAATAAAAGAAAGATAGATTAGACTGGAAAGATGTTTTCCAGTCTCTATCGTATAAAGGGATATCATGAAATATATTATCAATCATTCAAACGACACTGCCTTTAATATCGCCTTGGAAGAATATGCCTTTAAACACCTTTTGGATGAGGATCAAATCTTCCTGCTTTGGATTAACAAACCATCTATCATTGTTGGTCGTCACCAGAACACTATCGAAGAAATCAACCGGGATTATGTTCGCGAAAATGGCATTGAGGTGGTCCGCCGTATCAGCGGTGGTGGAGCTGTTTACCACGATTTAAATAACCTAAACTACACGATCATCTCAAAAGAAGATGAAAACAAGGCTTTTGACTTTAAGAGCTTCTCAACGCCAGTTATCAATACACTAGCTCAACTTGGGGTTAAAGCTGAGTTCACAGGCCGTAATGACTTAGAAATCGACGGTAAGAAATTCTGTGGTAATGCCCAAGCCTATATCAATGGTCGTATCATGCATCATGGTTGCTTGCTCTTTGACGTTGATTTGTCAGTCCTTGCTAACGCCCTCAAGGTTTCAAAGGATAAATTTGAATCAAAAGGTGTGAAATCCGTCCGTGCTCGCGTAACCAATATTATCAATGAATTACCAGAAAAAATCACTGTCGAAGAATTCCGTGATTTACTATTGGAATACATGAAAAAAGAGTACCCTGAAATGACAGAATACGTTTTTTCTGAGGAAGAATTGGCTGAAATCAATCGTATCAAGGACACCAAGTTTGGAACTTGGGACTGGAACTACGGTAAATCACCTGAATTTAACGTCCGTCGTGGAACCAAATTCACTAGTGGTAAGGTGGAAGTATTTGCTAATGTTCTCGAATCAAAAATCCAAGACATCAAGATTTATGGTGACTTCTTTGGTATCGAAGACGTTGCTGCAGTAGAAGATGTCCTTCGTGGAGTGAAATACGAACGCGAAGATGTCCTTAAAGCACTAGAAACAATTGATATTACACGCTACTTCGCTGGTATTAGTCGTGAAGAAATCGCTGAAGCAGTTGTAGAGTAAAGAAAAGCCATTTGTTAGTCATTGTGGGGGTGAAGAAAAGATATCCTCTGGATAGGACAAATCTTGAAGTCTGCTGAAAGAAAATCAAAAAGAACTCGCTTCCAATCCTTAATAAAAAACTAGGTAGGGTTGAATATAGAGATAAGAAAGTTAGTAATAGATTGAATGTAAGGTGACATAGGCGCGAGTTGCTTTTTGATTTCTATATAGTGTAAATACCACCAAAAGACTATTATCTCTTATAGTTGAACTATACCTCAAAAGTCATAGAGCCGTTTTTGTGAGGTTCTACAGAAGATTTGGAATAAGCAAAAAGCTTTAAATCAATAGTCTAAACTGTTTGATTTAAAGCTTTTTTTACTTTTAATAAGATTTTCCCAGCTTCATATACAAACTAATACTCAATGAAAATCAAAGAGCAAACTAGGAAACTAGTCACAGGCTGCTCAAAAAACTGTTTTGAGGTTGTGGATAGAACTGACAGAGTCAGTATCGTATACCTACGGCAAGGCGACGTTGACGTGGTTTGAAGAGATTTTAGAAGAGTATAAAATCATGTTTTTGAACTCATGTTTCTAATCTACTTTTTGTTGCTGAGAGAAAACAGTTTTTGAAAAATGGTGGATGCTGATAACAACTGATAACCAGCAAACAACATAAGCAGTACCTGTAAATTCTGTACCGATAAAGTATGTTTTTTCAACTAAGAGCTGACCGATGAATGGGGAGAGGAGATAGAGAATTCCGATGAGTATATGTTCTTTATGTTTCATTAAAGCGCACCTTCTTTCCTGATGCTTAGAACGACTTACAAGTGTTAAATTGAATGGTGTTTCATCGAAGTAAGCTTACTAGAGTAATAATTTTCGATTCCCTCCTTTTCAAAGTAAGCCTTTTCACACTTATATTTTACAATTTTAAAAATAGGAAATCAAATTATTTTCTAAGTAATTTTGCTTACATTTCCCCCAATCTTACAAAAATGTAAGATTAAAGTCTCTTTTGTAAGGTTAGGTTATGGCAAGCGGTCTTTTTTTGATGTAAACTAGACTCATAAAGAACAAAGGAGTAACATCATGAAACAAATCTTACAGAAGAAAACAAGAAAACCAAGCCATAAAGATATCGAGCGTGTTCAACTGGGATGCGCTATGATGCAAGAGACATTTCATTTGATGGGATATTAAGAAAGGAGATTCTCATGACACTTTTAGATGTAAAACACGTTCAAAAAATTTATAAAACTCGTTTTCAGGGCAACCAAGTAGAGGCCCTCAAGGATATTCACTTTACCGTAGAAAAGGGCGACTACGTTGCTATCATGGGTGAGTCTGGTTCTGGTAAATCCACTCTTCTAAATATCCTAGCTATGCTGGACAAACCAAGTCGTGGTCAGGTTTACCTGAACGGAACAGATACCGCAACCATCAAAAATTCACAGGCTTCGAGTTTCCGGCGTGAAAAGTTGGGTTTCGTCTTCCAAGACTTTAACTTGCTAGATACTCTGTCTGTTAAGGACAATATCTTGCTTCCGCTTGTCTTGTCAAGAAGACCCATTACGGAAATGATGAAGAAATTGGTGGTGACAGCTGAGAATCTGGGGATCAACCAATTGCAAGAGAAGTATCCTTACGAGATTTCAGGTGGGCAGAAACAGCGTGTAGCAGTAGCCCGCGCCATCATCACAGAACCTGAAATTCTCCTTGCGGACGAGCCTACAGGGGCACTTGACTCCAAATCATCTGCAGCCTTACTTGATGTCTTTGATGAAATCAATGAGCGTGGCCAAACCATTCTCATGGTAACCCACTCAACAGCGGCAGCTAGCAGGGCAAAACGTGTGCTCTTTATCAAAGACGGCATTCTTTACAACCAAATCTACCGTGGAGAGAAGACAGAACGTCAGATGTTCCAAGAGATCTCTGATACCTTGACTGTCATGGCAAGCGAGGTGAATTAGTATGTTTCGATTAACCAATAAGTTAGCGGTATCGAACTTGATTAAAAACCGCAAACTCTACTATCCTTTTGCTCTGGCTGTTCTCTTGGCAGTCACCGTCACCTATCTCTTTTACTCTCTAACCTTCAATCCCAAGATTGCTGAAATCCGTGGAGGAACAACCATTCAGGCTACACTTGGATTTGGTATGGTTGTCGTCACCCTTGCGTCAGCCATTATCGTCCTCTATGCCAATAGTTTTGTCATGAAAAATCGTTCCAAGGAACTGGGAATTTATGGCATGTTGGGATTGGAAAAGCGCCATTTAATCAGTATGACCTTTAAGGAGTTAGTGGTATTTGGGATTCTAACTGTTGGAGCGGGTATCGGTATTGGAGCCTTGTTTGACAAGTTAATTTTCGCTTTCTTGCTCAAACTGATGAAATTGAAGGTTGAGCTGGTCGCTACCTTCCAAATGAATGTTGTCATTGCAGTACTTGTTGTTTTCGGTTTGATTTTCCTAGGCCTCATGTTCCTGAATGCCCTTCGAATTGCCCGTATGAATGCCCTCCAGCTCTCGCGTGAGAAAGCAAGCGGAGAGAAAAAAGGTCGCTTCCTTCCTCTCCAAACGATTCTTGGTTCGATTAGTTTAGGGATTGGCTATTATCTTGCCCTTACGGTAAAAGATCCTCTCACAGCCCTAACAACTTTCTTCCTAGCTGTTTTGCTGGTTATCTTTGGTACCTATCTCTTGTTTAATGCAGGAATTACCGTTTTCCTCCAAATCTTAAAGAAAAACAAAAAATACTATTACCAACCTAATAACCTCATCTCAGTGTCCAACTTGATTTTCCGTATGAAGAAAAATGCGGTTGGGCTAGCAACTATCGCTATCTTGTCAACAATGGTTTTGGTAACCATGTCTGCAGCGACAAGTATTTTCAATGCCTCAGAATCCTTTAAAAAAGTTCTGAATCCTCATGATTTTGGGGTTTCAGGGCAAAATGTTGAAAAAGAAGATTTGGACAAACTCTTGAGCCAGTTTGCAAGTGACAAAGGTTATAAGATTAAAGAGAAAGAAGTTCTTCGTTACGCTTACTTTGGTGTTGCAAACCAAGAAGGTAGCAAGTTAACCCTTTTTGAAAAAGGACAAAATCGTGTCCAACCCACAACAGTTTTCATGGTATTTGACCAAAAAGATTATGAAAATATGACTGGCCAAAAACTGTCTCTATCAGGAAATGAGGTCGGACTCTTTGCAAAGAATGAGGGAGTTAAAGAACAGAAAGCTCTAACTCTAAATGATCATCAATTTTCTGTAAAAGAAGAATTTAATACAGATTTTATTGTGAACCATGTACCAAATCAGTTTAATATTTTTACTACTGATTACAATTACCTTGTTGTACCTGATTTACAAGCATTTTTAGACCAATTTCCAGATTCGGCTATCTATAATCAGCTTTACGGTGGTATGAATGTAAATGCCAACGAAGAAGAACAACTCAAGGTCGCTGAAGAATATGATAAATACCTCAATCAGTTTAATGCTCAATTAAACACGGAAGGTAGCTATGTGTATGGTAGCAATCTAGCAGATGCTAGTGCTCAAATGAGTGCCCTCTTTGGCGGTGTCTTCTTTATCGGTATTTTCCTATCCATTATCTTTATGGTCGGAACCGTTCTGGTCATCTACTACAAACAAATTTCTGAAGGATATGAAGACCGTGAGCGCTTTATTATCTTGCAGAAAGTCGGTTTAGATCAAAAGCAAATCAAGCAAACCATCAACAAACAGGTTTTAACTGTTTTCTTCCTTCCTTTGCTTTTTGCCTTCATACATCTAGCCTTTGCCTACCATATGCTTAGTCTGATTTTAAAAGTGATTGGTGTAATAGATACGAATATGATGTTGATTGTGACCTTGTCTATCTGCGCTATCTTCCTCATCGCCTATGTGCTGATTTTCATGATTACTTCAAGAAGTTATCGCAAGATTGTCCAAATGTAAAAAAAGATACCTCGACTTCAAAATCGAGGTATTTCTTGTGTTTTAAATGCTGAAAAGTTGTCCGAGCAGGAAGGTAACTCCCATGGTCAAGAGGCCAATAGCTAGGTTCCGAATCATAGCTGTTTTGGTTGGAGCTTTTCCAAGTTTGGCACTAGTGTAACCAGTGAGAAGAAGGGCGACACCGACGATAAGGACAGTAGCAGGGATGCGGTATTCACTTGGGAAAATGGTAATTGAAAGCATTGGTGGTAAGCTACCAAGGAAAAAGGCAACAAAACTAGAAATGGCAGCATGCCAAGGATTTGTAAACTCTTCATACTCAATCCCATATTTTTCCTCTACCAAAGCCTTGAGCGGATTATTTAAAAAGGCTTTGTTGGTGAGAAGTTGGGCTGATGTTTCACACTCGCCATTTTGAATATAGGCAGCATAGAGAGACTTTTTGGCTAGTTCCATATCTTGGTCTAGCAAGACTTGCTCACGCGCAACGGCTGCTTCCTCGGTATCTTTTTGAGTTGAAACGGACACATATTCTCCGCCTGCCATTGAAAAGGCACCTGCCAAAATAGCTGCAAATCCTGATAAAAAGATAATCCAGATATTGCTCGTAGCACTAGCAACCCCGATAACCACACCAGCGATGGAAATAATCCCATCATTAGCACCAAGAACACCTGCACGCAGGACATTTAAACGACCTGCAAAATTTGAATCGATTTCGTGATTTGTTTCTGACATACTATACTCCTTTTTATCCAGTATAAAGGAAACAGGTAATGAAATCAATCTTTTAAAAGTATCTGAAAAAAGTTGCACGATTTTAATGATATAAAAATGTCGACATCTTCTCTGATAGATCAAATACCGAAGGGAAGGAGTATAGAATAGCATAAAAAATTTTAAATTAAATACGATAAACATTTTGTTCACTTTATAATCGTTTACAAGAAAAGATTTATTGATATTTTTTACATAAACCAAAGAGTTTACGAACATATTTTTATTTTTTATCAAAAAATGCTTTACAAGTTCTTAAAAACATGTTATAGTAATAAAGCTTAGAAAATGAGATGATGTTTTCTAGCAAATATAAACCCGAGTAAAAAATGCCTACGGACAGGCAGGGTTGAATGCCGAAGCGTGGTTGAAAAACCACATTATTGATAGGGTTAAAAGCCTACTTTTATAAGTTGATGTTAGGATACTTGTCCTAATTCATAAATTTTTAGTGTGGTGAAAGCACACGTCATCTTGTGAAACGATCAATAAAGTACGTAATATTTGCTACTAGAGAGTTAGGAAACATCAGGAACAGACATACTCAAAAGAAACAAACATAAAAACGTCAGAAGATTGCAGAGCAGGTGAAAACCTGCTCTTTTTTCATGAGTCAACCTTTAGTTCCTTAGTTTTCATAAGGTCCTAAAAATATTGAAAGGAGTATGTCTTGAAAGAGTTAGATCAAAACCAAGCCCCTATTTATGAGGCCTTGGTGAAGTTACGCAAGAAAAGGATTGTTCCCTTTGATGTTCCAGGTCACAAGCGTGGACGGGGAAATCCAGAACTTGTCGAACTGTTAGGAGAAAAATGTGTAGGCATTGATGTCAATTCGATGAAACCTTTGGATAATTTAGGGCATCCTATTTCGATTATTCGAGATGCAGAGGAGCTGGCAGCTGATGCTTTTGGAGCTAGCCATGCTTTTCTCATGATTGGTGGAACAACTTCATCGGTGCAGACTATGATTTTGTCAACCTGCAAGGCAGGAGATAAGATTATTTTGCCACGAAATGTCCATAAATCTGCTATTAATGCACTTGTTCTATGTGGTGCCATTCCCATCTATATCGAGATGAGTGTAGATCCTAAGATTGGTATCGCTTTAGGTCTTGAAAATGACCGAGTAGCACAGGCCATAAAGGACCATCCAGATGCTAAGGCCATTTTGATTAACAATCCTACTTACTACGGAATCTGTTCAGACCTAAAGGGGTTGACAGAAATGGCTCATAAAGCTGGCATGCTGGTTTTAGTAGATGAAGCCCACGGAGCGCATTTGCATTTCACTGATAAACTTCCAATTTCTGCTATGGATGCAGGTGCTGATATGGCAGCAGTCTCCATGCATAAGTCTGGTGGGAGTTTGACACAAAGTTCGATTCTTTTAATCGGGGAGCAGATGAATCCTGAATACGTACGTCAGATTATCAATCTTACCCAGTCAACATCTGCTTCTTACCTGTTGATGGCTAGTCTGGATATTTCGCGTCGCAACTTGGCTCTTCGAGGTAAAGAGTCTTTTGAGAAGGTCATTGAGTTATCAGAGTATGCTCGCCGTGAAATCAATGCTATCGGTGGCTACTATGCTTACTCAAAAGAGTTAATAGATGGTGTGTCGGTATGTGATTTTGATGTAACCAAGCTGTCAGTTTACACTCAGGGTATTGGCTTAACAGGTATCGAGGTTTATGACCTCCTACGAGACGAATACGACATTCAGATTGAGTTTGGTGATATTGGCAATATCTTGGCCTATATTTCGATTGGTGACCGTATCCAAGACATCGAGCGCTTGGTTGGTGCTCTTGCTGATATCAAGAGACTCTATTCACGAGACGGGAAGGACTTGATAGCTGGAGAATATATTCAGCCCGAGTTGGTGTTATCTCCTCAGGAAGCCTTCTATTCAGAGAGAAGAAGTTTGTCTTTAGACGAATCTGTTGGACATGTCTGTGGGGAATTTGTCATGTGCTATCCTCCAGGAATTCCTATCTTGGCTCCTGGTGAACGCATTACACGAGAAATTGTAGATTATATCCAATTTGCCAAGGAACGTGGTTGCTCCCTCCAAGGGACGGAAGATCCAGAGGTCAATCACATCAACGTCATTAAGAGAAAGGAGAACTAGATGGATTTATGGTTTTCTGAAGTTCATACTCCAGATGTCAAATTGTCCCTGAGAACAGCCAAGCAACTCTACGCTGGTAAAAGTGAATGGCAGGATATTGAAGTTCTAGATACGCCAGCTTTTGGAAAGATCTTGATTTTAAATGGGCACGTCTTGTTCTCAGATGCTGATGATTTTGTCTACAATGAAATGACCGTTCATGTTCCCATGGCTGTCCACCCAAATCCCAAGAAAGTCTTGGTAATAGGGGGTGGTGACGGTGGTGTTGCCCAAGTATTAACACTCTATCCTGAGCTGGAACAAATCGATATTGTAGAACCTGATGAGATGTTGGTTGAGGTTTGTCGTGAGTATTTCCCAGATTTTGCCGCAGGGCTAGATGATCCTCGTGTTACCATTTACTACCAAAATGGGCTACGCTTTTTGCGAAACTGCGAAGATGATTACGATATTATCATCAACGATGCGACAGATCCCTTTGGACATACGGAAGGGCTCTTTACCAAGGAATTTTACGGAAACAGTTACAGAGCCTTGAAAGAAGACGGCATCATGATTTACCAGCATGGGAGTCCCTTCTTTGACGAAGATGAGTCGGCTTGCCGAAGTATGCACCGTAAGGTTAATCAAGCCTTTCCAATCAGTCGGGTCTACCAAGCCCACATCCCAACTAGCCCTGCTGGTTATTGGTTGTTTGGATTTGCTTCGAAAAAATACCACCCTGTCAAAGATTTTGACAAGGAAGGCTGGAAAAAACGCCAGCTTTTCACAGAATACTACACTGCAAACTTACATGTGGGAGCCTTTATGTTGCCCAAGTATGTTGAGGACATTTTAGAAGAAGAGGAAGGAAAAAAATGAGTCGTTTACTAGTTATTGGATGTGGGGGAGTTGCCCAAGTTGCTATTTCAAAGATTTGCCAAGATAGCGAAACTTTTAAAGAAATTATGATTGCTAGCCGTACTAAGTCAAAATGTGATGACTTGAAGGCTAAATTAGAAGGCAAAACAAATACTAATATTGAGACAGCTGCCCTTGACGCTGACAAGGTAGAAGAAGTGATTGCCCTGATTGAAAGCTACAAACCAGAAGCTGTTTTGAACGTAGCTTTACCATATCAAGATTTAACAATTATGGATGCTTGTTTGGCAACAGGTGTTCACTATATCGATACAGCTAACTACGAAGCCGAGGATACAGAAGACCCTGAATGGCGTGCTATTTATGAGAAACGTTGTAAGGATCTTGGTTTTACAGCTTACTTTGACTACTCATGGCAGTGGGCTTATCAAGAGAAATTCAAAGAAGCAGGCTTGACTGCTCTTCTTGGTTCTGGTTTCGACCCAGGTGTGACCAGTG
The DNA here is from genome assembly GCF_006385825.1 of Streptococcus sp. D2. GTDB lineage: Bacteria > Bacillota > Bacilli > Lactobacillales > Streptococcaceae > Streptococcus > Streptococcus shenyangsis. Next base: position 85,735 of record NZ_VFSI01000001.1, read on the forward strand.
TCTTTTCAGCTTATGCCCTCAAACACTATTTTGATGAAATCCACTATATCGACATTTTAGACTGTAATGGTGGTGACCACGGTTATCCATTTGCAACAAACTTTAACCCAGAAATCAATCTACGCGAGGTTTCTGCGCCAGGTTCTTACTGGGAAGATGGTAAGTGGGTTGAAGTGGAAGCTATGTCAATCAAGCGTGAGTACGATTTCCCTCAGGTCGGACAAAAAGACATGTATCTCCTTCACCATGAAGAAATTGAATCACTGGCTAAAAATATTCCTGGAGTCAAACGAATTCGTTTCTTTATGACTTTTGGCCAATCTTATCTAACCCACATGAAATGCTTGGAAAACGTTGGTCTCCTTCGTACGGATACTATTAATTTCAATGGTCAAGACATCGTTCCAATCCAATTCTTAAAAGCCTTGCTTCCAGATCCTGCCAGCCTTGGCCCACGCACCGTTGGTAAAACCAATATCGGCTGTATCTTTACAGGTGTCAAAGATGGCGTTGAAAAGACCATCTACATCTACAATGTCTGCGACCATCAAGAATGTTACGCAGAAGTTGGTTCACAAGCCATTTCTTACACGACTGGCGTTCCAGCCATGATTGGGACAAAATTGGTTATGAACGGTAATTGGAAACAAGCTGGAGTGTATAACCTTGAAGAATTGGATCCAGATCCATTCATGGAAGCTTTAAATGAGTATGGTTTACCTTGGGTTGTGGTTGAAAATCCACAAATGGTGGACTGATGAAGTTAGAACAAGTACCAACACCAGCATATGTTATTGACTTGGCCAAGTTAGAAGCCAATTGCCGTATCCTAAATTATGTTCAAGAAGAAGCTGGCTGCAAGGTTTTGCTTGCCCAGAAGGCTTATTCCCTCTACAAAACCTATCCCTTGATTAGCCAGTATCTATCAGGTACGACAGCCAGTGGACTCTATGAGGCCAAATTGGCAAGGGAAGAATTTCCTGGTGAAGTCCATGTTTTTGCGCCAGCTTTCAAGGATGCAGACTTGGAGGAATTGCTGGAGATAACGGACCATATCGTCTTTAACTCAGAGAGACAGTTGCGTAAACATGGGGCCCGTTGTCGTGAAGCTGGTATCAGTGTCGGTCTACGCCTCAATCCTAAATGTTCAACGCAGGGTGACCACGCGCTCTATGACCCTTGTGCACCAGGCTCTCGTTTTGGAGTCACTCTAGACAAGATTCCTAGTGATTTACTAGATTTGGTGGATGGTCTTCATTTTCACACCCTTTGTGAGCAGGGAGCAGATGATTTAGAGACAACTTTGAAAGCAGTAGAAGCGCAGTTTGGTTCTTATTTACATGAAGTAAAATGGCTCAACATGGGTGGTGGTCATCACATCACAAGAGAAGATTATGATGTGGATTTGCTGATTTCAGAACTAAAGCGTATCCGAGAAACTTACAATCTTGAAGTCTATATCGAGCCGGGTGAAGCCATTGCGCTCAATGCAGGTTATCTAGCAACCGAGGTATTAGATATTGTAGAAAACGATATGGAAATCTTGGTTTTAGATGCCTCTGCGACTTGCCATATGCCTGATGTACTTGAGATGCCCTATCGTCCACCTTTGAGAAATGGCTTTGAGGCACAGGAAAAAGCTCATACCTACAGACTTTCTTCTAATACCTGTCTGACGGGCGATGTAATTGGTGATTATAGTTTTGAAAATCCAGTCCAAATCGGTGATAGACTTTATTTCGAAGACATGGCCATTTATTCTTTTGTCAAAAATAATACTTTTAATGGTATTGGATTGCCAAGTCTCTATCTCATGGACGAACAGGGAGACTGCAGCTTAGTCAAAGCCTTTGGCTATCAAGATTTTAAAGGGAGATTATCATGATGGACAGTCCAAAAAAATTAGGCTATCGTATGCCAGCAGAGTACGAACCCCATCATGGTACCCTCATGATATGGCCGACTCGACCAGGTTCATGGCCCTTTCAAGGTAAGGCAGCTAAAAAAGCTTTTAGCCAGATTATAAAAACCATAGCAGAAGGGGAAAGAGTCTATCTTTTGGTGGAGCAAGATTATCTATCTGAAGCCCAATCCTATCTTGGAGACAAGGTCGTTTATCTAGATATTCAGACAAATGATGCCTGGGCTAGAGATACAGGACCGACCATTCTCCTCAATGATAAAAGGGAAAAGTTGGCAGTAGATTGGGCTTTTAATGCCTGGGGTGGCACCTATGACGGTCTTTATCAAGACTATGAAGATGATGACCAAGTAGCCAGTCGTTTTGCTGAGGCCTTGGAAATGCCTGTTTACGATGCCAAACCTTTTGTGCTAGAAGGCGGAGCGATACACAGCGATGGACAAGGAACCATTCTCGTAACTGAAAGTTGCTTGCTTAGTCCTGGTCGCAATCCTCACCTGACTAAAGAGGAAATTGAGAATACCTTATTAGAGTGCCTTGGCGCTGAAAAAGTTATTTGGCTTCCTTATGGTATTTATCAGGACGAAACCAATGAACACGTTGATAATGTTGCTGCCTTTGTTGGTCCTGCAGAACTTGTTTTGGCTTGGACGGACGACGAAAGTGATCCCCAATACGCCATGTCAAAAGCAGATCTCGAACTCTTAGAGCAAGAGACAGATGCAAAAGGTCGTCCCTTCACCATTCATAAATTGCCTATTCCTGCAGTTCGACAAGTTGTGACAGAAGAGGATTTGCCAGGCTACATCTATGAAGAAGGAGAAGAAGAGCGATACGCAGGTGAAAGGCTTGCTGCTTCCTATGTCAATTTCTATATCGCTAACAAGGCTGTCTTGGTTCCACAGTTTGATGATGTAAACGACCAAGTAGCCTTAGATATCCTCAGTAAGTGTTTCCCAGACCGTAAAGTTGTCGGAATTCCAGCCAGAGATATTCTTTTAGGTGGTGGCAATATCCACTGTATCACCCAACAAATCCCAGAATAGGAGAAAAAGATGAGAAATGTAAAAGTTTCAGCTATTCAGATGCAATGCGCTAAGGATGTGGCAACAAATATCCAAACCGCAGAGCGTTTAGTACGTCAGGCTGCAGAACAAGGTGCACAAATTATTCTCTTACCCGAGTTGTTTGAACGTCCATACTTTTGTCAGGAACGTCAGTATGACTACTACCAGCATGCCCAGTCGGTGACAGACAATACTGCCATTCAGCATTTTAAAACCATTGCCAAGGAGTTAAAGGTCGTTTTACCAATCAGTTTCTATGAAAAAGATGGCAATGTCTTGTATAACTCTATTGCTGTCATTGATGCAGATGGTGAGGTGCTAGGTGTTTATCGGAAGACTCACATACCAGACGACCATTACTATCAAGAGAAATTCTATTTCACACCTGGCAACACAGGCTTCAAGGTCTGGGATACTCGCTATGCCAAGATTGGTATTGGTATCTGTTGGGATCAATGGTTCCCTGAAACAGCGCGCTGTCTTGCGTTAAATGGTGCTGAATTGCTCTTTTATCCTACAGCTATCGGTTCAGAGCCAATTTTGGATACAGATAGTTGTGATCATTGGCAACGTACCATGCAAGGGCACGCAGCAGCAAATATTGTCCCAGTTATTGCAGCCAATCGCTATGGCTTGGAAGAAGTCACTCCAAGTGAGGAAAATGGCGGACAGAGTTCCAATCTTGACTTCTACGGTTCCTCCTTTATGACGGATGAAACAGGAGCTATTCTAGAACGAGCTGAAAGACAAGCTGAAGCTGTTCTGTTAGCTACTTATGACCTTGATAAGGGAGCAAGCGAACGCCTAAACTGGGGCTTGTTTCGAGATAGAAGACCCGAAATGTATCAACGCATTACGGACTAGTAGGAGAGAAATGAGAGATTCATTCTGCTAGACTCGTTTTCACTAGCAACTATAAGGATACAATGTTATCTAGTAAATGTATTTTATATTTTAACCCTCTAAGGCTCTCTCGCGCTTTTATGCGAGGAGCTTTTCTGTTTAAGTTTTATCAATAAAACATGCTATAATAGTTGCAGAAAGGTTGGTATTTATGGCTAGGATATTGGTTATTGAAGACAATAGTGACATTCAAGAGATTTTGCGAACACTTCTTACTGAGGAGCATGAGGTAATTCAAGCCTTTTCTGGTACAGAAGGAATCATGCGTTTTGACCAAGGTGGGATTGATCTTGTTTTGCTAGATATCATGCTTCCTGGGAAAAATGGGGATCAGGTTTTAAAAGCCATCAGGGAACAAAGTCAAATTCCAGTCATTATGCTAACGGCTCTGAGTGATAAAAAGTTAATCAGTCAATATCTCTTAGACGGTGCCAATGATTACATAGTCAAACCTTTTGATTTGGATGAAGTCTTTGCTAGAGTTACTGTTCAATTACGCCAAAGTGCAGAAAAACAGCCTATGGAAATAGGAAAAACTGAAAATTTGTCACAAAACTTGAAAAATATCCAGTTTGATTCAGAAAGTTTTGAAATCAAAAATAGTCAGGAAATGATTCGCCTTGCCAAGAAAGAATGCTTAATTCTCCAAACTCTCCTTAAATACCCTAAGAAAATTTTCACCAAGGAAGAACTTTATGAATTGGTCTGGGAGGATAGCTATCTACCCGGAGATAATACCCTCAATACGCATTTGAGTAATCTTCGTAAAAAATTAAACCAGCTTGACCCAAATCAAGAATATATTGAAACCATCTGGGGAGTTGGGGTAAGATTAAAAGGAGACAAGCAATGACCTACATGATAATCTTTATCCTACTGGTACTCTTAATTATTTTATCGATTGCATTGATTCGCTACCATCTAGCACTTAAAAACTTGAGTCAACAGATTGAAGACAAGATTCTCACGGGTAGTATGAAAAGAGTCGGAATCAGTATTTTTTCCAAACATTTTTTACATCTCTACCAGCAGATTGAGAATCTATTTCAGGAAGTAGAGCAGTCTCGATTGGTTATGAAAAGGGAAAAGCAGACTCTGGATATGGCCATCAGCAATATCGCTCATGATATTCGGACACCTCTGACTATCGCTTCAGGCTACACCCAACAATTGATAAAAACTCCTGAAAACAAAGCAGAAACCCTACAAAAAATAGCCCAGCATCTTGATTTAGTTTCCAAACGTTTGGAGGCTCTCCTAGAATATCGTCGTTTGATGGAAGGAGCTGTCAAACCGAAACTGGAAGAAGTGGATTTTTCAACTTTTATTACCAAGAAGACTCTGGCTTATTATGATGTTTTTCAGGCGGCAAATATCACTCTTGATTTTAAGGTTGAAGCTGGTTTGAAAATGAGGACTGATGAAGACTTGCTGGATCGAATTTTACAAAATTTGCTTGGAAATGTCCTCAAACATGGCAAGGAAGAAGCACGCCTATCTTTGAGAAAGGAAAAGGAACAGCTTGTCTTAGAGATTGCAAACCTTGTCAAACAGCCCATCAAAAGAATAGAAAATCTCAGCAACCGTTTTTATTCTGAAAATCTATCTGATACGGAAGAATCCTCTGGTTTAGGCCTTTATATCACTGAGGAATTATGTCATCTTCTCGGTGCAGAGATGAAACTAAGCACAGATGGGCAATGGTTGTCGGTTTTCATTTACTTTTAACGAAAAGAGGCTCGGCAAAAACTAGCTTCTAAATCATAACCACCCGTCTAACGGATGGTTTGTCCCAGGGCTATAAGCCCAAATTACCGGCCAGCGCCTAAAGACGCTGGCTTTCACTTTGTTCAAACCTTATTGCTCTTGACTCGTCACTTACCACTATCCCTAAAGGGATCCTCATATTCTTTTACAGTTAATTTATCTAGTGCTATATCATGCTTTACTCGTTCTCAAATTGTCATACTCGTGAAGAAATCATTCACTGGATCATTTCTTTACTCTTGAATATATTTCTTAATTGTAGCTTCATTGAGTCCCACCGTACTCATATAATAACCTTCCGCCCAGAAATGCCGATTCCCAAACTTGTACTTGAGATTGGCGTGTTTATCGAACATCATGAGTGCACTTTAATCTTTTAAATCCTCCATGAAACTTGAAGCGCTTATCCTTGGTGAAATACTGACTAACATATGCACATGGTCTGGCATTAAGTGACCCTCGATAATTTCAACTCCTTTATAACTACACAAGCGATGAAATATTTCGCCTAAACTACTTCTATATTGATTATAGATGACTTTTCGTCTATACTTAGGGTTGAGCATAATGTGATAGAACAGTGCCACTTTGTGTGTGATAAACTATGAGCCTTTTGTGCCATATTTTTGACTCTTTCGCTTTACAATTGCCTTGAAGAGCTTTATTGTATCGTGTTTGGAGTTTTTTTGGTACAACCTTCGACGCGTACCTGCATAGCGGGCGGTTTTTTTGTCTCGCACCTAACAGAGCGAGACGGACTGAAAGTCACATAAGAAAACGAGTATCTCCAACTACGGAAATGCTCGTTTTTGATAGTTAGAAGTGGGGTTTTGCTCAACCTTCTTTTTTATATCTTTTACAATCCTGCGAAATCTTTGATTTCTTGTGCTGACATTGAAGAGTCGCAACGGACATTGATTTGTCCATCTGCAACATGAACAAAACCTGGTACAGTTGGAATTCCATAGCGTGAGCGGAATTCTTGCAACTCATTGAGTTGGCTTGGTTCTTCACTGTTGATGAAGTAAATGTGAGCTTTGGTTTCAGCTACGACACCTGACAATGTACCTGCAAATTTACGGCAGTAAGGGCAAGTTTTACGACCGATGAAGAAGGTTGCAGTTTCTTTCTTATCAAGAGCTTCTTGCGCACGCGCAACTGTAGTGACTTCAAGGTCTTTGATATTATCTAAAAATTGTTCCATGAGATTACCTCGCTTTCATTGATAAGTCTAGTATGCCATAAAGTTTCTAAAATTGCTTAGATTTGATACGAAAAAAAGATGAGATTGGTTGGTCTCATCTTTTATAGGGCTTTATTTTATAAAAGCATTGATTTCTGCTTCGATGTTAGCAATCTTAGCTTGTGATTCTTCGTTTGTTTCACCTACAACTGCAATGTAGAACTTGATTTTTGGTTCTGTACCTGAAGGGCGAACGGCAATCCATGAACCGTCAGCAAGTGTGTATTTCAACACATCACTTGGAGGAGTTGTTAAGTTTGTAACAGTTCCGTCAGCAGCAGTGGCAGTTTGAGCCTTGAAGTCTTCTACGACCGTAATAGCTGTTGCGTTCCATTCTTTTGGAGCATTGTTACGGAATTTAGCCATAATCGCTTTGATTTGTTCAGCACCATCGACACCAGAAAGGGTAACAGAGATAGTCTTTTCTGCGTAGTAGCCGTACTCTTTGTAGATTTCTTCGATACCGTCAGCAAGGGTCAAACCACGTGAACGGTAGTAGGCAGCAAGTTCAGCAACGACAAGAACAGCTTGGATAGCATCTTTATCACGTACGAATGGTTTAATCAAGTAACCGAAGCTTTCTTCAAATCCCATCATGTAAGTGTGGTTGTGTTTTTCTTCGAATTCTTGAATTTTTTCAGCGATGAATTTGAAACCAGTCAAGACGTTGAACATAGTTGCGCCGTAGCTTTCAGCAATCTTCGTTACCAAGTCAGTTGATACGATAGATTTACATAGGGCTGCATTTTCAGGAAGAGTTCCAGCATTTTTGTGGGCTTCCAAGATGTATTTAGCCATGATAGCACCGATTTGGTTACCTGAAAGGTTGAGGTAGCTACCATCTTTTTGAAGAACTTCCACACCAACACGGTCAGCATCAGGGTCAGTTGCGACAAGAACATCTGCACCAACTTGACGACCAAGTTCTTCAGCAAGTGCAAAGGCTGCTTGGCTTTCTGGGTTTGGAGATTTTACAGTTGAGAAGTCTGGGTCAGCAGTTGCTTGCGCTTCAACGACTTGAACAGAGTCAAATCCTGCTTGGGCAAGAGCACGACGAGCCAACATTTCACCAGTACCATGAAGTGGTGTGTAGACAATTTTCATGTCTTTACCGAATTCTTCAATCAAGGCTGGGTTGATGTTTACATCTTTGACTTCTTTGAGGTATTCTACATCGACAGCTTCGCCGATAACTTCAATCAAGCCAGAAGCTTTTTCAGCTTCCACATCAGCAACTTCTACCGCAAATGGATTTTCGATTGCACGGATATAAGTAGTCAAAGCGTCCGCGTCGTGTGGAGGCATTTGTCCACCATCTTCACCGTAAACCTTGTATCCGTTAAATGGTGCAGGGTTGTGGCTGGCTGTGACCATGATACCTGCGAAACAGTTGAGGTGACGAACTGCAAATGATAGTTCTGGAGTTGGACGAAGGCTTTCAAATACATAAGATTTGATGCCATGTTTAGCAAGAACTGCCGCAGATTCAAAGGCAAACTCTGGTGAGAAGTGACGGCTATCGTAGGCGATTGCGACACCACGTTCTTTTTCGTTTCCGCCTTTTGACTCAATCAAACGAGCCAATCCTTCAGTAGCTTGACGAACAACGTAGATGTTGATGCGGTTTGTACCAGCACCAATCAAACCACGCATACCTGCAGTACCAAATTCAAGATTTGTATAGAAGGCATCTTCCTTTGTTTTTTCGTCCATATTTTCCAAATCTTGACGAAGGTAGTCAGGAAGCTCCGCAAAATCAACCCATTTCTGGTAATTTTCTTGGTAAGACATTGAAATTCTCCTTTTTGTAAATTGTTTTAACCGTTCACATTATAGCACTTTTTAGCGTTTTAGTAAAACGGTAGCATAATTTTCAGAAAAGTGGTGTCATATGCCGGTTTATCAAGTCTTGAATGCCTTAGGGAAACATGCTATACTACTTGTATGATTATTTTACAAGCTAATAAAATTGAACGTTCTTTTGCAGGAGAGGTTCTTTTTGATAATATCAACCTGCAAGTTGATGAACGAGATCGAATTGCCCTTGTTGGAAAAAATGGTGCAGGTAAGTCTACTCTTTTGAAGATTTTGGTTGGAGAAGAGGAGCCAACTAGTGGAGAAATCAATAAGAAAAAAGATATTTCTCTGTCTTATCTAGCCCAAGATAGCCGTTTTGAGTCTGAAAATACCATCTACGATGAGATGCTTCATGTTTTTGATGACTTACGTCGGACGGAGAAACAACTTCGTCAGATGGAATTGGAGATGGGTGAAAAATCTGGTGAAGATTTGGATAAACTGATGTCAGATTACGACCGTTTATCTGAAAATTTTCGCCAAGCAGGTGGCTTTACCTATGAAGCTGATATACGAGCGATTTTGAATGGATTTAAGTTTGATGAATCTATGTGGCAGATGAAAATTGCTGAGCTTTCTGGTGGGCAAAATACTCGTCTGGCACTTGCAAAAATGCTTCTTGAAAAGCCAAATCTCTTGGTCTTGGACGAGCCAACCAACCACTTGGATATCGAAACCATTGCCTGGCTAGAGAATTACTTGGTAAATTATAGCGGTGCCCTCATTATCGTCAGCCACGACCGTTATTTCTTGGACAAGGTTGCGACAATTACGCTGGATTTGACCAAGCATTCCTTGGATCGCTATGTGGGCAATTACTCTCGCTTTGTCGAGCTGAAGGAGCAGAAGCTAGCTACTGAGGCAAAAAATTATGAAAAGCAACAGAAGGAAATCGCTGCTCTGGAAGACTTTGTCAATCGTAATCTAGTCCGTGCTTCAACGACCAAACGTGCCCAATCTCGACGTAAACAACTGGAAAAAATGGAGCGTTTGGACAAACCTGAAGCTGGCAAGAAATCAGCCAATATGACTTTCCAGTCGGAAAAAACGTCAGGTAATGTTGTCTTGACTGTTGAAAATGCGGCTATTGGCTATGATGGGGAAGTACTGTCACAACCGATTAATTTAGACCTTCGTAAGATGAATGCTGTCGCTATTGTTGATCCAAATGGTATTGGGAAATCAACCTTTATCAAATCTATCGTGGACCAGATTCCTTTTATCAAGGGAGAGAAGCGCTTTGGCGCTAATGTTGAGGTTGGTTACTATGACCAGACGCAAAGCAAGCTGACACCAAGTAATACGGTACTTGATGAACTTTGGAATGATTTCAAACTGACACCAGAAGTTGAAATTCGCAACCGTCTTGGTGCCTTCCTTTTCTCAGGAGATGATGTTAAAAAATCAGTGGGCATGCTGTCAGGTGGCGAGAAAGCTCGTCTGCTTTTGGCTAAATTGTCTATGGAAAACAACAACTTCTTGATTCTGGACGAGCCAACCAACCACTTGGATATTGATAGCAAGGAAGTGTTGGAAAATGCCTTGATTGACTTTGATGGAACCTTGCTTTTTGTCAGCCACGACCGTTACTTTATCAATCGTGTGGCAACTCATGTACTGGAATTGTCTGAGAATGGTTCGACTCTTTATCTGGGAGATTACGACTACTATGTTGAGAAGAAAGCAGAAGTAGAAATGACTCAGGCTGAAGAAGCTTCAACTAACAATCAAGCAAAAGAAGCAAGTCCAATTAATGACTATCAAGCTCAGAAAGAAAGTCAAAAAGAAGTCCGCAAGCTCATGCGACAAATCGAAAGTCTAGAAGCTGAAATTGAAGAGTTAGAAAGTCAAAGCCAAGCCATTTCTGAACAAATGTTGGAAACCAACGATGCAGGTAAACTCATGGAATTGCAGGCTGAACTGGATAAAATCAGCCATCGTCAGGAAGAAGCTATGCTTGAATGGGAAGAATTATCAGAGCAGGTGTAAAGATGGAACATCTTGGAAAAGTATTTCGTGAATTTCGAACAAGTGGAAATTATTCTTTAAAGGAGGCGGCAGGGGAATCCTGTTCAACATCTCAGTTATCTCGCTTTGAGCTTGGGGAGTCTGACCTAGCAGTCTCACGTTTCTTTGAGCTTTTGGATAACATTCATGTAACAATCGAAAATTTCATGGATAAGGCAAGGAATTTTCATAATCATGAACATGTTGCCATGATGGGACAAATTGTACCCCTTTACTATTCAAATGATATTGCAGGTTTTCAAAAGCTTCAAAGAGAACAACTTGAAAAGGCTAAGAGTTCGACGAATCCCCTTTATTTTGAGCTGAACTGGATTTTGATGCAAGGTCTGATTTGTCAAAGAGATGCGACTTATGATATGAAGCAGGATGATTTGGATAAGGTAGCAGATTATCTCTTCAAAACAGAAGAATGGACCATGTATGAATTGATTCTTTTCGGGAATCTCTATAGTTTCTACGATGTAGACTATGTCACTCGGATTGGTAGAGAAGTTATGGAGAGGGAAGAATTTTACCAAGAGATTGGTCGCCATAAGAGATTGGTGTTGATTTTGGCCCTCAATTGTTACCAGCATTGTTTAGAGCACCTTTCTTTCGAAAATGCAAGCTATTTTGAGACTTATACAGAGAAGATTATTGGTAAAGGGATCAAGCTGTATGAGCGTAATATTTTCCATTATCTAAAAGGCTTTTCCTTGTACCAAAAAGGAAAGTGTAAAGAAGGCTGTAAGCAGATGAAAGAGGCCATGCGTATTTTTGACCTACTAGGTCTTCCAGAGCAAGTAGCCTACTATCAGGAACACTACGAAAAATTTGTCAAAGATTAATTTTCCCAAATAAGGGAAAAATGAAAAAGCTCCTTTCGGTTTTGATACAATAGTTTCAAAATTTGAGAGGAGTTTTTATATGAATCGCTATGCAGTACAGTTGATTAGCCGTGGAGCTGTTAACAAAATAGGGAATATGCTCTATGATTATGGAAATAGTGTCTGGTTGGCTTCCATGGGAACTATCGGACAGACAGTTTTAGGAATGTATCAGATTTCTGAACTCGTCACATCTATTCTCATCAACCCCTTTGGCGGAGTCGTTTCAGACCGTTTTTCTCGTCGTAGGATTTTAATGACGACAGACCTTGTTTGTGGGATTCTTTGTCTGGCTATTTCTTTTATAAGAAATGACAGCTGGATGATTGGGGCTTTGATTGTTGCCAATATTGTTCAGGCGGTTGCCTTTGCATTTTCTCGTACAGCCAATAAAGCTATTATAACTGAAGTGGTGGAGAAAGATGAGATTGTGATCTATAACTCTCGCTTAGAACTAGTTTTGCAGGTTGTAGGTGTTAGTTCTCCTGTTCTTTCCTTCCTTGTTTTACAATTTGCAAGTCTCCATATGACGCTATTACTAGACTCGCTGACTTTTTTCATTGCTTTTGTTCTAGTGGCTTTCCTTCCAAAAGAGGAAGCAAAAGTTCAAGAGAAAAAAGCTTTTACTGGGAGAGATATTTTTGTAGATATCAAGGATGGGTTACACTATATCTGGCATCAGCAAGAAATTTTCTTCCTTTTGCTAGTAGCTTCCAGCGTTAATTTCTTTTTTGCCGCTTTTGAATTTCTCCTCCCCTTTTCGAATCAGCTTTATGGGTCAGAAGGAGCCTATGCAAGTATTTTAACTATGGGGGCTATTGGTTCCATCATTGGGGCTCTTCTAGCTAGTAAAATTAAAGCTAATGTTTATAATCTTTTGATTTTACTGGCTTTGACAGGTGTCGGAGTTTTTATGATGGGATTACCACTTCCAAATTTGCTTTCCTTTTCTGGAAATTTAGTTTGTGAATTGTTTATGACGATTTTTAATATTCACTTTTTTACTCAAGTACAAACCAAGGTTGAGAGCGAATTTCTTGGGAGAGTACTGAGTACAATTTTTACCTTAGCTATTCTATTTATGCCTATTGCGAAAGGATTTATGACAGTCTTGCCAAGTGTACATATCTCTTCTTTCCTGATAATTGGAAGTGGTGTTATCATCTTGTCTTGTATATCGTTTATTTATGTTCGAACTCGTTTTGAAAAAGAGACATAAGTCTGTTTGAGTTTTAAAAATAATTCTAATCTGAGTGTTTTTTCCGCCCTTCTCGTTTGTGAGGAGGGCTTAGTTTATGGTAAAATGGTTTTATGAATAAAAGAATGAATGAGTTAGTCGCCTTGCTCAACCGCTATGCGGCTGAGTACTATACCAGCGATAATCCCTCGGTTTCAGACAGTGAGTATGATCGCCTTTACCGTGAGTTGGTTGAGTTAGAAACTGCCTATCCAGATCAAGTATTAGCAGATAGTCCGACCCATCGTGTTGGTGGCAAGGTTTTAGATGGTTTTGAAAAATACAGTCATCAGTATCCTCTTTATAGTTTGCAGGATGCTTTTTCACGTGAGGAACTTGATGCTTTTGATGCGCGTGTTCGTAAGGAAGTGGCTCATCCGACCTATATTTGTGAACTGAAAATCGATGGCTTATCTATCTCGCTTACTTATGAAAAGGGGATTCTAGTTGCAGGTGCAACACGTGGAGATGGTTCTATTGGTGAAAATATCACAGAAAATCTTAAGCGTGTTAAGGACATTCCTTTGACCTTGTCAGAAGAGCTAGATATCACAGTTCGTGGGGAATGTTACATGCCACGCGCTTCTTTTGACCAGGTCAACCAAGCTCGCCAAGAAAATGGAGAGTCTGAATTTGCCAATCCTCGTAATGCGGCGGCAGGAACCTTGCGTCAGTTGGATACAGCAGTAGTTGCCAAGCGCAATCTTGCAACGTTCCTCTATCAAGAAGCCAGTCCTTCAACTCGTGACAGCCAAGAAAAGGTTTTGAAGCACCTAGAACAGCTCGGTTTTGTAGTCAATCCTAAGCGGATTTTGGCTGAAAACATAGATGAAATCTGGCATTTTATCCAAGAAGTAGGAGAGGAACGGGAGAATCTGTCTTATGATATCGATGGGGTGGTGATCAAGATCAATGACCTAGCAGGTCAAGAAGAACTTGGCTTTACCGTTAAGGCACCAAAGTGGGCAGTAGCCTACAAGTTTCCTGCTGAGGAAAAAGAAGCTCAACTCTTATCAGTTGATTGGACAGTTGGCCGTACCGGTGTTGTGACTCCAACTGCTAATCTGACCCCTGTTCAGCTTGCTGGAACAACTGTTAGTCGTGCGACCCTGCATAATGTGGATTATATTGCTGAAAAAGATATCCGCAAAGACGACACGGTTATCGTCTATAAGGCTGGGGACATCATCCCTGCCGTTTTACGTGTCGTAGAGTCCAAACGGGTTTCTGAAGAAAAACTAGATATCCCTACAAACTGCCCAAGTTGTGACTCTGACTTGTTGCACTTTGAATATGAAGTGGCCCTTCGTTGTATCAATCCGCGTTGCCCTGCTCAAATCATGGAAGGTTTGATCCACTTTGCCTCTCGAGATGCCATGAATATTACAGGCCTTGGTCCATCAGTAGTTGAGAAACTCTTTGCTGCCAATTTAGTTAAGGATGTGGCGGATATTTACCGCTTGAAAGAAGACGATTTCCTCCTTTTAGAGGGTGTTAAGGAAAAGTCTGCTGCTAAACTGTATCAAGCCATTCAAGCATCTAAGGAAAATTCAGCTGAGAAACTATTGTTTGGTTTGGGAATTCGCCATGTCGGAAGCAAGGCTAGTCAGCTCTTACTCCAACATTTTCATTCAATCGAAAATCTAGCTCAGGCAGCTCCAGAGGAAGTGGCTAGTATTGAGAGTCTGGGTTGTGTGATTGCCAAGAGTCTCCAGACTTATTTTGCGACAGAAGGCTCTGAAATTCTCCTCAGAGAATTGAAAGAAGCTGGGGTCAATCTGGACTATAAAGGACAGACTGTTGTAGCAGATGCGGCCTTGTCAGGTTTGACCGTTGTATTGACAGGAAAATTGGAACGGCTCAAGCGCTCAGAAGCTAAAAGCAAACTCGAAAGTCTGGGTGCAAAAGTAACAGGCAGTGTTTCTAAAAAGACAGACCTTGTTGTGGCAGGAGCAGATGCTGGAAGTAAACTGCAAAAAGCACAAGAACTTGGTATCGAAGTTCGAGATGAAGCTTGGCTAGAAAGCTTGTAATAATCGTTTAAAATCAGAGTTTAGACAGTATAACTAGTTTGTTAATCAGGACAAAATCGGTCAAAAATTTATTAGTGAAATAGAAACAAATCAAAAAAGGAAAAATAAAAAATGTTTAATTACCCTATTCGCATTCATTACCATCGCAAGAATGGAGAATACGACACTTGCTCTTTTGTAAAAAGCCAGGACCAGCGAATTGATTTGCTAACCTACAAAGAAGATTATTTTGGCGCTTTATTTAGTTTTGAACACCCAAGTTCTCATGCCTTAGAAAGCTTGAATTTTGTGGTTCACACAGGTCAAACCAGTAAAGAATATGCCATCCGTTTTAATCACTATCCCCTCTTAACAGAGGTCTGGATTTTGGAAGGGGATGATAGAATTTATTATTCTGAAAATCCTGCTATTGCCAGTCCTTTCTATAAGAATCAAAATCCTTTTGCCTTTGACAAGGCTATTAACAGTGCTAGTTTTGATCACCATTGGGGCTACCAAGGTGAATTGGGTTGCCGTGTAGAGGACAATCAGGCTCGTTTTGCCCTTTGGGCTCCAACAGCGACAGAAGTACAAGTGGTGGTGTATGAATCTACATCAAATGATGCTCCTGTTTGGAAGACCTTTGAGATGGAGAGAGGCAATAGCTACTCCTATAATCATAAGGACAATACAATCGGTGTCTGGAGTTTGGATGTTGAGGAAGATTTGACTGGTAAGGCTTATCAGTATCAAGTTCAATTCCCTCATCACCAAACCTTGACACGCGACCCATACACTATCGCAACCAGTCCTGATGGCAAACGTTCAGCTATTCTGAGTCATGAAGAAAAGCAAGTTGCAAACTTCGAGGTCAAGCACGGTTCAGAGGCTACTTGGCGCTTGGCAAATCCATGTAAGGCAGTTATTTGTGAAATGCATATTCGTGATTTGACCAAATCACCGACCTCAGGTGTGGATGAATATCTTCGAGGAACTTTCTTGGGTGCTGCCCAGACTGGAACGGTTAACCAGTACGGTCAGTCAACTGCTTTTGATTACATCAAGAAGCTGGGCTATAATTATGTTCAGTTGCAACCAATTGCAGACCGTCACAAAGAATATGATGCGGATGGGAATGTGACCTACAACTGGGGTTATGATCCACAAAACTATAACGCACCAGAAACCAGCCTTTCAACTAATCCAGAGGATCCAGCTCAGGTCATTCGTGATTTGAAGACCATGGTTCAAGCTTATCATGATGCGGGTATTGGTGTCATTATGGATGTGGTCTATAATCATACCTTCTCAGTAGTTGATGCACCTTTCCAAACAACTGTCCCTGATTATTATTATCGTATGAATCCAGACGGTACCTTCCAGAATGGAACGGGTGTTGGAAATGAAAC
This sequence comes from Streptococcus sp. D2, assembly GCF_006385825.1. GTDB lineage: Bacteria > Bacillota > Bacilli > Lactobacillales > Streptococcaceae > Streptococcus > Streptococcus shenyangsis. The sequence goes on from NZ_VFSI01000001.1 coordinate 102,045, forward strand.
AGCCAGCGAACATGAAATGTTCCGCAAGTACATGATTGATTCTCTCCTATACTGGGTGCAGGAATACAATATTGACGGCTTCCGTTTTGATTTGATGGGGATTCATGATGTCAAGACCATGCAGATGATTCGTCAGAGTTTGGATGAAATTGACCCTAACATTATCCTTTATGGAGAAGGATGGGATATGGGAACAGGTCTTGCGCCTTATGATAAGGCCAAGAAAGACAATGCCTACCAGATGCCAAATATTGGTTTCTTTAATGACAATCAGCGTGATGCTGTCAAAGGTGGAGAAGTTTACGGTGCAATCAAGTCAGGTTTTGTCAGCGGTGCTGCGACAGAGCCAATTCTAGCCAAAGCAATCCTAGGCAGTCGTGAATTAGGAACCTATACACATCCAAATCAAGTACTTAACTATGTGGAAGCCCATGACAATTACAATCTTCACGATTTGTTGGCAACCCTACATCCAGACCAAAGTTCAGAGCAAATCATGCGCAAGGTTGAGACAGCCACAGCCATGAATCTGCTCATGCAAGGGATGGCCTTTATGGAAATCGGTCAAGAATTTGGTCGTACCAAACTAGTTGCGACTGGTGAGAATGGTGAGTTGACACATGATGATAGAGAGCGTGCTATGAATAGCTATAACGCTCCTGACAGTGTGAATCAAGTCAACTGGGATTTGATTAATGAGCGTCAAGACAGTATTGACTTTATCCGTCAGATGATTCGATTGAAGACAGAAACCAGTGCCTTTTCTTACCCTACTTATGAAGAAATTTACCATCATGTTTTTGTTCATTCAGCAAATGAACATAGTGGTTGGATTGTCTATGAGATTCATGGAGAAGAACACCTATTGATTGTCTTTAATGCAAAAGGAGATGCGTTCCAGTTTGAAAATGCAGGAAATCTAGAACTCTTGGTGACCAATAGTCCTTCTGATGAGGAAAACAAAGTTGGTGGTGTCAGTGTTAGCATTTTTAAAGTACTATAGATGTTAGTTCGTCTTTTGGTATCTCTTTTATAAATATTTGAAAAAACAAATCAGGAAATTCGTTTTCTGATTTGTTTTTTTAGCTGAAAACACTACTTTTATTAGTAAAATAGCGAACTTTATGATAATATTGTTAAAAAACAATTCGTTTTCAAAGCATTTCTGAAAATTTTCTTGATTTACAAGTGAACACATCAGTGAATTTATTGAAGACTTTCAAAAGAATTTTTAGCAAATATCGTAATTTACTTGAATCTTATCTAAAAAGATAGTATAATAAAACTATAGAAAACGCTTACAAAGGATAGGAGGGTGTATGGATAAGAAAAAAGCTTTAGAAACTTTTATGACAGGTGAGAATTTTCACCTCCAGCATTATCTGGGAGCGCATAGGGAAGAAAAAGCTGGTGAGTCTGGCTATACTTTCCGAGTTTGGGCACCCAATGCTCAGGCAGTTCACTTGGTAGGGGATTTCACCAATTGGCTTGAAAATCAAATTCCGATGGAACGGAATGAATTTGGAGTCTGGGAAGTCTTCACCAGTCTTGCTCAAGAAGGCCAAATTTATAAGTACAATATTACACGTGCAACTGGTCATCAGCTTATGAAGATTGATCCCATGGCCGTTCGATATGAGGCTCGCCCTGGTACTGGAGCGATTTTAACAGATATTCCAGAGAAAAAATGGAAGGATGGGCTCTGGCTAGCCCGTAGAAAACGCTGGAGCTTTGAAGAGCGTCCTGTCAATATTTATGAGGTCCATGCTGGTTCTTGGAAGAGAAATCCTGATGGCAACCCCTATACTTTTGCTCAATTGAAAGATGAACTCATTCCTTACTTGGTTGAGATGAACTATACTCACATTGAGTTTATGCCTTTGATGTCTCACCCACTAGGTTTGAGTTGGGGCTATCAGCTTATGGGTTACTTTGCTCTAGAGCATGCCTATGGTCGCCCTGAAGAGCTTCAAGATTTTGTTGAGGAATGTCACTTAAACAATATAGGCGTTATTGTAGACTGGGTACCTGGTCACTTTACTATCAATGATGATGCCTTGGCCTATTATGATGGGACGCCTACTTTTGAATACCAAGACCATAATAAGGCTCATAACTACGGTTGGGGAGCACTCAATTTTGACCTTGGAAAGAATGAAGTCCAGTCTTTCTTGATTTCTAGTATTAAGTTTTGGATTGACTTTTACCATTTGGACGGTATTCGAGTGGATGCGGTTAGCAACATGCTCTATCTTGACTACGATGACGCTCCATGGACACCTAATAAAGATGGGGGCAATCTCAACTACGAGGGATATTATTTCTTAAAGCGTTTGAATGATGTCATTAAACAAGCTCATCCAGATGTGATGATGATTGCAGAAGAAAGCTCATCTGCAACACAGATTACTGACACCAAGGATTCAGATGGTCTTGGCTTTGATTATAAATGGAATATGGGTTGGATGAATGATATCCTCCGATTCTACGAAGAAGATCCGATTTATCGTAAATACGACTTTAACCTGGTGACTTTTAGCTTTATGTATGTCTTCAAGGAGAATTATCTCCTACCATTCTCACATGACGAAGTGGTTCATGGAAAGAAGAGTATGATGCACAAGATGTGGGGAGATCGCTACAATCAATTCGCAGGCTTGCGTAATCTTTACACCTACCAAATTTGTCACCCAGGTAAAAAATTGCTCTTCATGGGTAGTGAATATGGGCAATTCCTAGAATGGAAATCTGAAGAACAGTTGGAATGGTCTAATCTAGAAGATCCAATGAATGCTAAGATGAAGTATTTCACTTCTCAGCTAAACCAGTTTTACAAAGACCACCGCTGTTTGTGGGAAATTGATACTAGCTATGATGGTATTGAAATCATTGATGCGGATAATCTAGACCAGAGTGTTCTGTCCTTCATCCGTAAGGGTAAAAAGGGCGACATGTTAGTCTGTGTCTTTAATATGGCACCTGTTGAACGAAAAGATTTTACAATCGGCCTTCCTGTTGCAGGTATTTATCAGGAAGTATGGAATACTGAGTTAGAAGAGTGGGGAGGTGTCTGGAAAGAACACAATCAAACTGTTCAAACGCAAGAAGGACTATGGAAGGATTATGAGCAGACCTTGACTTTTACCTTACCTGCTATGGGAGCTAGTGTATGGAAAATCAAGCGTCGCTTGAAATCTGATAAAACTGTCACAAGTAAAAACCAAAAAGGAGTAGAAAATGAAGAATGAAATGTTAGCTTTGATTCTTGCTGGTGGGCAAGGAACTCGTCTCGGTAAACTTACTCAAAGCATCGCAAAACCAGCTGTGCAATTTGGTGGGCGCTACCGTATCATTGACTTTGCTCTCTCAAACTGTGCCAACTCAGGCATCAACAATGTTGGAGTTATTACACAGTATCAACCACTTGCTCTCAACAATCATATTGGAAATGGTTCAAGTTGGGGTCTAGATGGGATTAATTCTGGTGTCTCTATCCTTCAACCTTATTCTGCAAGTGAAGGAAATCGTTGGTTCGAAGGGACTAGTCACGCTATTTATCAAAATATCGACTATATCGATAGTGTCAATCCTGAGTATGTTTTGATTCTTTCGGGTGACCATATCTATAAGATGGACTACGATGCTATGCTCCAATCTCACAAGGATAATAATGCTAGTTTGACAGTAGCTGTTCTAGATGTACCTCTTAAAGAAGCTAGCCGTTTTGGTATCATGAATACAGATGCAAATAACCGCATTGTTGAATTTGAAGAGAAACCAGCCCAACCTAAATCTACCAAAGCCTCTATGGGGATTTACATCTTTGATTGGCAACGTCTCCGCAATATGTTAGTCGCTGCTGAAAAGAGCAATGTCGATATGTCAGACTTTGGTAAAAATGTCATTCCAAATTACCTTGAGTCGGGTGAAAGTGTTTATGCCTACGAATTTAATGGTTACTGGAAAGACGTTGGTACTATTGAGTCGCTTTGGGAAGCGAACATGGAGTACATTTCTCCAGAGAATGCCTTGGATAGCCGTAACCGTCAATGGAAGATTTACTCAAGAAACTTAATTTCACCACCAAACTTCCTTGGGACAAATGCTCATGTGGAAGATTCCTTGGTTGTAGACGGATGTTTCGTTGATGGAACGGTTAAACACTCTATTCTTTCAACAGGGGCGCAAGTTCGCGAAGGAGCAGAAGTAGTAGATTCAGTTATCATGAGTGGAGCCATTATTGGACACGGAGCTAAAATCAAACGTGCCATTATTGGTGAAGGTGCAGTTATTTCTGATGGTGTCGAAATTGATGGAACAGAAGAAGTACAAGTTGTAGGATATAATGAAGTAGTGGGGGTAGCAACAGATGAAGATTGATAAATATTCTGCCATTTTAGGAAACACAGTTGGTTTTCATGATATGTCAACATTGACAGACCACCGTCCAGTAGCTAGTTTGCCATTTGGCGGTAAATATCGTTTGATTGACTTCCCGCTCTCAAGTCTTGCCAATGCTGGTGTTCGTAGTGTTTTTGGTATTTTTCAGCAGGATAATATTAGTTCTGTTTTTGACCATATCCGTTCAGGGCGTGAGTGGGGCTTGTCAACTCTTCTTAGTCACTATTATCTAGGAATTTATAATACACGCGTTGAGAGTAGCACGGTAGGAAAAGAATATTATCAACAGCTACTCACCTATTTAAAACGCTCTGGGTCAAACCAAACAGTATCACTCAACTGTGATGTTTTGATTAATATTGATTTAAACCAAGTGTTCCACCTTCATAACACAACGAAGGGACCTATTACAGTTGTTTATAAGAAACTTCCTAAGAAAGATATTTCAGAAGTGAACGCGATCTTGGAAGTGGATGAAACAGACCATGTTCGTTCTCACACGCTATTTGATAGAAAATCAACAGAAGAAATGTTCAATATGTCTACAGATATTTTTGTTATTGATACACCTTGGTTGATTGAACGCTTAGAAGAAGAAGCTAAGAAAGAACATCCAGAGAAATTGCGTTATGTTTTACGGGATTTGGCTGCAAAAGAAGGGGCTTTTGCCTACGAGTACACAGGCTACCTTGCAAATATTCATTCTGTAGAGTCTTATTACCAAGCTAATAAAGATATGCTTGAATCACAAAAATTCTACTCTCTCTTCTCACCAAATCAAAAGATTTATACAAAGGTCAAAAACGAAGAACCAACTTACTACGCTAACACATCTAAGGTAAGTACATCTCAGTTTGCTTCTGGTAGTATCATTGAAGGTCAAGTGGCTAATTCTGTTCTATCACGTAATATTCATGTTTATAAGGATAGCTTGATTAAAGATAGTATCTTATTCCCTCGTGTTGTTATTGGAGAAGGTGCTCAGGTAGAATATGCTATCTTGGACAAGGGTGTTGAAGTTGCGGATGGAGTTGTGATCCGTGGAACTGCAGAACATCCAGTCGTCGTTAAGAAAGGTGCTAAAGTAACAGAGGATATTCATTCATGAAAATTTTATTTGTAGCAGCTGAGGGGGCACCCTTTTCAAAAACAGGTGGTTTGGGAGACGTTATTGGCGCTCTTCCAAAATCACTGACAAAAGTAGGGCATGAAGTTGCAGTAATTTTACCCTACTATGACATGGTAGAGGCTAAATTTGGAAATCAGATTGAAGATGTTCTTCATTTTGAGGTGAGTGTTGGTTGGCGCAGACAGTATTGTGGAATTAAGAAAACAGTCTTAAACGGTGTAACCTTCTATTTTATTGACAACCAATATTATTTCTTCCGTGGTCATGTTTACGGTGATTTTGATGACGGAGAACGCTTTGCTTTCTTCCAACTTGCTGCCATTGAGGCAATGGAAAGGATTGACTTTATCCCTGATTTTCTCCATGTTCATGACTATCATACAGCTATGATTCCTTTCTTGTTAAAGGAAAAATATCGTTGGATTCAAGCCTATGAGGGCATTAAAACTGTTTTAACCATTCATAATTTGGAATTCCAAGGACAATTCTCAGAAGGGATGTTATGGGATTTGTTTGGAGTTGGCTTTGAACGTTATGCTGATGGTACCCTTCGCTGGAACAACTGTCTGAACTGGATGAAGGCTGGAATTCTTTACGCAGACCGTGTTTCAACCGTTTCACCTAGTTATGCTCATGAAATTATGACCAGTCAGTTTGGTTGTAATTTGGATCAGATTCTTCGAATGGAGTCTGGTAAAGTTTCTGGTATCGTGAATGGGATTGATGCTGACCTGTATAATCCTCAGACGGATGCCCTTTTAGACTATCATTTTAATCAGGAAGATTTGTCTGGAAAAGCCCAAAACAAGGCAAAATTGCAAGAAAGAGTTGGCTTGCCAGTTAGAGCTGACGTTCCTCTGGTGGGAATTGTTTCTCGTTTGACACGTCAAAAAGGTTTTGATGTGGTGGTCGAAAGTCTGCACCATATTTTGCAAGAAGATGTTCAGATTGTTCTTTTGGGAACTGGAGATTCAGCCTTTGAAGGGGCTTTCTCGTGGTTTGCTCAGATTTACCCAGACAAGCTATCAGCAAATATCACTTTTGATGTCAAACTAGCTCAAGAAATCTACGCTGCTTGTGACCTCTTCCTCATGCCGAGTCGTTTTGAACCGTGTGGCTTGTCTCAAATGATGGCTATGCGTTATGGAACCTTGCCATTGGTTCATGAAGTTGGTGGCTTGCGAGATACCGTTCTCTCTTTCAATCCAATCGAAGGAAGCGGTACTGGTTTTAGCTTTGACAATCTATCTCCTTATTGGTTAAATTGGACTTTCCAAACAGCATTGGACTTGTATAGAAACCATCCTGACGTTTGGAGAAACTTACAAAAACAAGCTATGGAGTGTGATTTCTCATGGGATACAGCCTGCAAGTCATATCTAGACTTGTACCAAAGTTTAGTTAACTAATAGATAAAATCGTATGATGACTTCATACGATTTTTGGGCTGTTTAGAGAGGAGAACTGATGTCTCAAGTAAAAGGCTTGTGTGTCATGGATGTTGATGGAACCTTAATCCTAGAAGAAGTGATTGATTTGTTGGGTAGAGAGGCAGGTTGTGAGGAGGAAATTTCGCAGATTACAAGTCAGGCAATGCGAGGAGAGATAGACTTTGAAAGCAGTTTAAGAAAAAGAGTGTCCTTGTTGGAAGGCCTTTCTATTTCGGTCTTTGATAAAGTCTTCAACTCTATTCATCTATCTCCAAATGCCCAAGAATTCATCTCAATTCTCCAAAAGAAAGGCATTTTAGTTGGTCTGGTGTCAGGTGGTTTTACGCAAATAGTTGAGAGATTAGCAAAATCCCTAGGTATTGCCTATTTCTCTGCTAATCAACTTGAAGTCAAAGATGGTCTTCTAACAGGAAAATTAGTTGGACAAATTATCAGTCCCCAGGTCAAAAAAGAGACTCTAGAACAATGGAGAGAGGAACTAAAACTTTCTAAAGATAGAACGATTGCAATCGGTGATGGGGCTAATGACTTATTAATGTTGAAGTCAGCAGGACTGGGAATTGCTTTTTGTGCCAAAGAGGTACTCAAAAAAGAAATACCACATCATGTTGACAAGAGGGATTTTTTAGAAGTTCTTCCTTTGATTAACTTTTTAGAATGAGGGAAAATATGAAGATTATAATTGCACCGGATTCGTTTAACGAAAGCTTGACAGCTCAACAGGTAGCTGAAGCAATAAAAAGAGGCTTCCAACAATCGATAGCAGATGTAGAATGTCTCCTCTGCCCTCTTGGTGATGGGGGAGAAGGGACAGTAGATGCCATTCGACATTCTCTCGACCTTGAAGAACAATGGTTCCAAGTGACAGGACCTTTTGGTCAAAAAGAAGCCATGCGCTATTTTCAAAAAGGAGAGCTAGCACTCTTTGAAGTTGCCGACTTGGTTGGCCTTGGAAAGATTACTCTAGAGAAACGAAATCCACTGCAAATCCAAACTTGTGGTATTGGAGAGTTGATTCGCCACCTCATCGATCAAGGGATTAAAGAAATCTATATTGGCGTTGGTGGCACGGCCAGTAATGACGGAGGAATTGGGATCGCTGCTGGTTTAGGTTATCAATTTTATGATAGGGATGGAAATGTCTTGCCTGCTTTTGGTCAATCCTTATTGAACTTAGCTTCTGTTTCAACAAAAAATCGCTATGAAATTCCTGAAGATGTTCACATTCGTATTTTAGCAGATGTCGTGAATCCCTTATGTGGTCCTCAAGGTGCGACCTACATTTTTGGCAAACAAAAAGGCCTAGATCCTACTATGTTTGCAGTCGTAGATCAGGCGATACAAGATTTTTATGAAAAAGTCTCACCTGCAACATTGGAAATTAAAGGAGCAGGAGCTGGTGGAGGCATTGCTGGCGGTTTGTGTGCCTTTGCTCAGGCAAATATCGTGTCTGGAATAGATACCTGCTTGGACCTAATCAATTTTGATAAGAAAGTTTTAGATGCTGACTTGGTTATTGTTGGAGAAGGAAGGCTAGATCGTCAAAGTTTAGCAGGTAAAGCGCCAATAGGTGTTGCAAAAAGAACCCCTGTCGGAGTTCCTGTTATTGCTATTTGTGGTAGTCTTGCAGAAGATTTACCTTCCCTACCATTTGAAAATATCCAAGCCGCCTTTTCAATTTTGGAGAAAAGTGAACCTCTAGAAGATAGTTTGAAAAATGCTAGTCTTTATCTAGAGCATACGGCTGTTAATATTGGACACTTATTAAATATGCGTAAGATTTAGCCAAACCATTTCTTCCAGATAGATGTTTTGTCTGATTCTTCCTTTTTAACTTCCCAAAGTTTTGCAAAAGCAAGTCGAAGGTCCTTTTCTTCTACTTGTACTGGTGCATTGCTATGGATAATCAGTCCGAAAGGAGAAGAAGTATGCTCTTCAGATACTATGGTGGCTTGACTATTAGTTTCTTTAGCTTCTTTTAAGTAGAAAACTTGCTTGTCAAATTCGATAGTTGGTGAAATCTTCACAAATAGTGGCTCAGCCTTTTCCTGAAAGTTTTCTAAAATAGATAAAAAGCCTTTTTCTAGCTGAGGGCTATTTGCTGTGTCAATATCTGCATATCCAAGAACTCTTTCCTCAAAAGTACCAAGATAGCGTCTTTGCTCATCTGGATTTAATTTTGTTCCACCATGAGCTTTTTCAAGTAATTGTTTTGATAAATCTGTCATAAAAATAGTATATCATAAAAATAAAAAGAAAACATATAAAAGAAAGCGGTTGCTTAATAAAGTTAAGGAAAATTTACACAAAGATAACGTTTTTTCTTGAAAAAGGAGGGTTTTTAAGGTATTATAGAGGTGTAAAAAATTTAACTCATAAGGAGAGTAAAAAATGTCAATTATTACTGATGTTTACGCTCGCGAAGTCCTAGACTCACGCGGTAACCCAACACTTGAAGTAGAAGTTTACACTGAATCAGGTGCTTTCGGACGTGGTATGGTTCCATCAGGAGCTTCTACTGGTGAACACGAAGCAGTTGAACTTCGCGACGGTGACAAATCTCGTTACCTTGGTCTTGGTACAACAAAAGCTGTTGACAACGTAAACAATATCATTGCTGAAGCAATCATCGGCTACGATGTACGTGATCAACAAGCTATCGACCGTGCTATGATTGCACTTGACGGTACTCCTAACAAAGGTAAATTGGGTGCTAACGCAATTCTTGGTGTGTCTATCGCTGTAGCTCGCGCTGCTGCTGACTATCTTGAAATCCCACTTTACAGCTACCTTGGTGGATTCAACACTAAAGTTCTTCCAACTCCAATGATGAACATCATCAACGGTGGTTCTCACTCAGATGCTCCAATCGCTTTCCAAGAATTCATGATCGTACCTGCTGGTGCACCAACATTCAAAGAAGCTCTTCGTTGGGGTGCTGAAATCTTCCACGCACTTAAGAAAATCCTTAAAGGTCGTGGTCTTGAAACAGCTGTAGGTGACGAAGGTGGATTCGCTCCTCGTTTCGAAGGAACTGAAGATGGAGTAGAAACTATCCTTGCTGCTATCGAAGCTGCTGGTTATGTTCCAGGTAAAGACGTATTTATCGGATTTGACTGTGCATCATCAGAATTCTACGATAAAGAACGTAAAGTTTACGACTACACTAAATTCGAAGGTGAAGGAGCTGCTGTTCGTACTTCTGCAGAACAAATCGACTACCTTGAAGAGTTGGTAAACAAATATCCAATCATCACTATCGAAGATGGTATGGACGAAAACGACTGGGATGGATGGAAAGCTCTTACTGAACGTCTTGGTGGTAAAGTTCAATTGGTTGGTGACGACTTCTTCGTAACAAACACTGCTTACCTTGAAAAAGGTATTGCTGAAGGCGCTGCTAACTCAATCCTTATTAAAGTTAACCAAATCGGTACTCTTACTGAAACATTTGATGCTATCGAAATGGCTAAAGAAGCTGGTTACACTGCCGTTGTATCACACCGTTCAGGTGAAACTGAAGATTCAACAATCGCTGACATCGCAGTTGCAACTAACGCAGGCCAAATCAAGACTGGTTCACTTTCACGTACAGACCGTATCGCTAAATACAACCAATTGCTTCGCATCGAAGACCAACTTGGTGAAGTAGCAGAATACCGTGGATTGAAATCATTCTACAACCTTAAGAAATAATCGTTGATTTAACAACGTTTCTAGCCCCTCGGAATTTATCCGAAGGGCTATTTTCTGTTCAGGGGGCAAAACTTTTAAAAAATCTTTTTCATAACTTTATCCAGTACATTGGATTGCTTCATCTTTCATGTTCTTTGTGACGTGGGTGTAGATGGAAGTAGTGACTTCAGAGTCGGAATGACCAACCTTGTCCGTGATTGTTTTTAAAGGAATTTTATTTTCTGATAAAATATTGGAGATCGCAGACAGAATGTTTTTATAGGTGTTCAATTTGATTTATTTTTTGTGTAATCCTCTTATTTTAAGATAAATACCAATGACAAATGATTTGCTTATCCGGTATATTACAAAGGAAGATAAGCTAGTAGTCACATAAATTTTAATTCAAATTCTTTAAAGCTATTTACTAGGTCAGATATTGCATGTGATTTGATCAAATAATACTGATAGTTTATTTACTCCATCTCTAATTTATTACATAATTTATTTTATGTATTTTATAAACTATCTAGAGCATTCTTTTGTTCATCATTGACGATATGGGTATAGAGGTCAGTGACTTGTGTACTGGCATGTCCTAGCTGGTGACTGACCAAAACTTGCGATTTAGTGGCATCATAGAGCCTAGTTGCTAGGGTATGTCGTAGTTTATGAGGTGTTACACGGACTTTGAAGTCCTCAGAGTACTTAGCAACCATTTTCTCAACGCTGGAAGCATCGATACGATTAGGAACACCTCTGTAGAGAGTCAAAAAAAGGGCTGTATCTGTTTTCTCCGTCTTATAGCGTTGATTCCGAATGGCCAGATAATTTTCTAAATAAGGTTTTGCAAAGGCAGCGACATTGACAGAGTCACGTTTGCCACCTTTTCGAGTGACATCGATAATCATCATTTTTAGGTTGAGATCCCTTAGATCTAGATTAACAGCTTCAGATAAGCGGACACCTGATGCCAAGAGAAGGGCAATAATGGCCAAATCACGTTCTTTATTTTTATTAAATGATGAAAGAGCGCGATTTGAGAGCTGTTGTGGGTACTCTTGGTCAATATAAGTCAGAAAGCCTTCTGTTTCATCACCCAGAAAGAGTTTTTGCTTGATGTTTTCAGCTCTGGCAGCAAGCGTTTCTTTCTTTTTTTTTGTTGAAACTTTCTTCATTACATTGCGATAGAAATAAGGTTCCCCCTGGTCGTTTTCGACTTCCTCGGTTAGATACTTATAAAGACTAGAAAGTGCTGACAAAGTCCGATTGATGGTTGTCTGAGAAACTCCTTGCTTGGTTGTATTAGCATTCAGCAAAGGACGTTCACGTAGGTAAAGGATAAAGGATTCCATGTCTTTCTTAGACATATTTTCCAAGACAGATAAAGGGATATCAGACATTTTATCAGCATTTGATATACCAGACTCCAAAACCCAGCTAAAAAATCGATCGTATTCCTTGAGGTATTCGTACAAGGTTGTAAAACTGTAGGGAACGGCAAGCTTAGATTGATAATATTCTAAAACATACCAGGGCATGATTTGTTTTAGTTTGTCGATTCGTTCCAGTAAAATCTCACGTTTCATGTATTTTCTCCATAAATAAGTCTACTAGTAGTATAGCATAGACTAATAGATTTTTCAAGAAAATTATAGTTTTTCGGAAAGATGTTATAGAAGTTTTTTTAAAGTGATAAAAAGAATTTGAAATAACTAAAAAATTTTTTCGACAAAAATTGTCTATAATGTACTTTATTCCTGAGAAACTAACACAAAGACTTGGTTCTTATGAAAAAAGAACCAAGTCTTTGTGTTTGATATGAATCTACTAGAAATTTTTCAAAGTCATTCTTATAATTCAATTTCTCTAAAAAATTTCAATTGCCATTTTTGTGTTGATTGAGCCGTTGTATTTAAATTTGCGCACCAAGGCGGATAAAATCGCATGGACATTTTTCCTTTGCTGTTTTTTGTCGAGAGAATTTTCTTACGAATAGCAACTTCGTTTGGAATAATAAATAGCCCCTTTTTATCATTATCGATGACAACGATAACAAGTTCAGTTCCCAAATCTTCATTGGTATAAGGAATATTCATGTTATTTTTGTCTTTTTTCCAAAAAACTGTAAAATATCCTTCTTTTTTCGGTGTTCTTTTTGCTAAGCGGCATCTTTTATATCCTTGCTCATCCTTTATTTTGATAAGAATACCTTCGTATTTTTCATTCCACTTTTCTTTAATGAATTCAAACTCACCATAAAACTCATATAGAACATCTAGTATTTTCATTATGATGTATGTCCTCCCTTATCAAAATCAACAAAATATTCTTGATACATTTATTACATAATAAAAATTATGTAAATACAGTTTATAACAGCAAATCTTTTACTTTCCCAATTTCACTTTTTGGAATCACTAGGTGAATCATATCACCCAGATACATTCTGGTTGAGCCGTTAACTGTTTGTCTCTTGCCGTTATGGACTTGGGTTGTAATAAGAATATTGTGTGGTAGGTTGAGTTCATGAACCTGTTTTCCAGCGATTTTGTCTGATACAGGAATTTCAATGAGGGTGACTTCTCCTTCATCTGTTGCTTCTTCAGGCAGCATTTTTTCAAGCATGGCCTCATAGACTGGCGTCCCCTTGAGCAGATCCATGATGATGTAAGCAACTAAGGTGACTAATCCAAGTGGCATGAGATTGCGAATATCTCCTACCATCTCAGTTACGAGTATCATAGCGGTTAAGGGGGCCTTAGATATTGCTCCAAAATAGCCACTCATTCCTAGAATGACAAATATAGGAAACTGCTCTTGACTGACAAGTCCAAGATTGACGCAAATAAGACCAACTAGGGCACCGAGTAAGGAACCAAGCGCTAAAATTGGTAGGAAAATTCCTCCTGGAAGGCCACTTCCATAACTAATCATGCTCCAAACAAAGCGGATCAAAAAGTAAGCTAATAGAACTTGGAAACTAAAATTTTGCTCAGTTAGGGAAAGGACAACCTGATTTCCACCACCAAGGATTTGTGGTAAGAAAATTCCGACTGGTATGATGAAAATGAAGGCTAGAATTGGATAATAAGCTCTATCCAAACGCATTTTTTGACCAAGCCAATCATAAACTCTGCCGACGTTTAATACAGCTTTCTCATAGAGAAATCCAGAAAGTCCTAGAAAAATTCCCATAACCAAGTAAATCCAATACTGATCTAAGGTCATGAGAGGGATATTATCTGGCATATCCAGTACGGGCGTTAGGCCAAATATGAGTAAAGAAACAAAGTTTGCTACGAGACTAGCTGCTAGAGTGGAAACCCAGAAAAAGCGCGAAAAATGATGATAGACTTCTTCTACAACAAAGAGGAGACCTGCTATTGGAGCGTTAAATGCTGCGGCTAATCCTGCGGCTGCACCACTAGCAATCAGGGAGCGTTCCTCTACCGGACTAGATTTTAGCCACTTGGCAATACCTTTTCCACCAACTGCTCCAAGTTGAATACTGGGTCCCTCACGCCCCAGCATGAGTCCACTGGCAATAGCAAGAATACCTAGCACATATTTTTTCCAGAGAACGCTCCACCAGTTGATATTCATCAATCCCTTTAATTCTGCTTCGACTTGAGGAATTCCTGAGCCTTTGATATCTTTTTCTGACCGAGTTAATTTCGCACTGAGCCAGCAGATGAGTATGTAAAATAAAACCAGTACAAAAAGATTGCGCACTAGGTGCGCTTGATCTTGATAAAATCCTTGTATCAGGTGGAATCCTTTTTCAATTAAGAAACGAAAGGATCCAACGATAATTCCAACAACGAGACCAACAAGGATTCCTCGTCCAACTTGGGATAATATAGTACTTGAGGCAAAGGCAAATTCTTTCTTGGAACTGAGTGTTTCTGACTGTTCCTCCATAATCATTCCTTCTAACTTAACTTTCTTTTTCTCTTGAAACCAGTGATTTTACTGGTTCAAAGCTGGTTCGATGAATTGTGGTAACTCCTAGTTTTTCAAGTCCTACCAGATGTTTAGCTGTTCCATATCCTGCATTAGCAGCAAAATCATAGCCAGGGAACTGCTGATCGTAGTCCTTCATCAATTCATCACGTGTCACCTTGGCTACTATGGAAGCTGCTGCGATCGAGAGAGAATTAGCATCGCCCTTGATGATGGAGGTTTGTGAAATTGGTAATTCCAACTTCATGGCATCTATCAAAAGGTGCTCAGGTTGAGGACTGAGTTGGGAGATTGCTTCCTTCATAGCCAGTTTGGTCGCTTCATAGATATTGACTTGGTCGATGACCTGATTATCCATGATACCAATCCCGATTGACAAGGCTTGGTCTTGAACTGCTTTGAAAATCTCCAGATGCTTCTTTTTAGGAATTTTCTTGCTATCGTTGAGACCTTTAATCTTACAATTTTGAGGTAAAATAACGGCTGCCGCGACTACAGGGCCAGCAAGAGGACCACGGCCGACCTCATCAACACCAGCAATTAAGGTCAATCCTTGCTTATAAAGTTCTTTTTCATAAGAAAGCATGGATTCCAAACGCAAATTTTCATCTAATTTAGCTTGAATGGCTTTTTTACGCTTGCTGATTTCCTTTTGAACTCCAGAGCGACCATCCTTTTCAAGTTCTAAAAAAATAGGGCTTTCTAAATCCTTGACTGTTGCAAGGAGTTCTTTTATTTCTTTAATCGTCGCCATCGAGGTCTTCCAATGTATCTAAGGTATAGTTACCGAGTTTACCATCACGGACTTCCTTCACGAAGAGACTGTAGAAACGGTCATAGTCGTCTCTGAAACCGAGGGCGCGGGTCATGTCCATAATAATAACAGGAGCTTCTTCTTCAATTTTCATTTGTTTGAAGCGTTCAGCCAGCTTTTCTGGATAATGTTCTTTGAAATAATTGATACCAAAAATGGTCACCTCATCCATAGGAAGCAACTGGTCTTTGATAGCTCCAGTCAAGGCTAGTTTAAGAGCGACAGTTTCGTCTTCGAACTTAGGCCAGAGAATCCCTGGTGTATCCAAGATTTCCAGGTCTTTATTGGTTTTGAGCCATTGTTGCCCCTTGGTCACACCTGGTTTGTTACCGACAACGGCAATCTTCTTACCAGCTAAGCGGTTCATGAGAGTTGATTTACCAGCGTTTGGAATACCGATAATCATGGTACGCAAGGTTTCAATCTTAATCCCACGTTCTTTCTGGCGAGCAATCTTATCAACCATGAGCTTTTTAGCTGCGTCTGTTACGACTTTTACAGTCACTTGTTCTTTAGAGTTGATAGCCAGAGTCTGAATTCCTTGTGATTCAAAATACTGACGCCATTCCTTGGTTATTGCTGGATCGGCCAAGTCTGCCTTGTTTAAAATCAAGAGTTTTGGTTTATCACCAACAATCTTGGTCAACATAGGATTTTGACTAGATAGAGGTAAGCGTGCATCCACCAAAATCGTCACAAAATCAACAAATTTTAAATTTTCCTGCACCTGTCGACGCGCTTTAGACATGTGACCAGGAAACCATTGAATAGTAGCCATTGAGTTTTTTTCCTTTCGTATCAAGGGTTTAGAGCCCCTATTTTATTTTACTATCGCTTGAACATAAAATGAATGATGTTCAAACAATTTTTGTTTTATAATACAGAAATCTACTTTATATTATATCATGACTTCTATAGCCCTTCAACCTCCCTGAATAGAAAAAAGCCATCAAATGATGACTTTTCATAGGGATCAAAAAACTTGTCCCCTTTATATTTTAAACAACGGATTTAAGAAACCGTCTGTGTTTTGTAACAACTTCTTGTAAACTTTCCACTTGAGACCTTCGGTATGCTTGAAACCACCTTCTTTCAAGTCTTTCTCAACAGCAGTGTTAAATAAGTCTTGGAGTTGAGCATAAGTTGAAATTTTAGAACCGTCTACTTCAATCTCAACAAAGCCTTTCTGTGCTTTCGCATACACTTCATGATACCAATGTTTCTTCCACTCTTCGAGGTTTTGGAATTGATTATTAGAAACTTTCTTGATAATGAAATCATCACCTAAAAGCCCTTTATTTTCTCTGTTGGCATCACCTTTTAACTTGTTAGAAACATAAGGGATAAAGCCATTTTCATAACCATAGTAACCCCACATACGGAAAGTATTGTGTTTAAAGGAAATAGAACCTACGGTGCTTCGACTCGTATTCCCGCCAAAGATACCTGCCATCATATTGACAGTTTGATAAGCACTATCAAAACCTTCCGTACGGAAGCGACCGTTATTTGGCATACCATGAAGAGTTACAAAGTTATTATCTACCAACTTGTCAATGCTATCAATTGGTAATTTCTTCTCTTCTTCCGTCAAGTCACGCAATTTGTCCCACTGGTGTGGTTCTCCAATTAAACGATTTCTATCCGCATTGGTGCGCCACTCTTTATCCATCTTCTTGAACCACTTAGAGTTATCAGATAACTTTTGATTAATAACAGCAGTAGCTTCTAAGTAATCCAACATCATCATAGACTCATTGTAGTTTTTCATATAACTATCAATCTTGTCTCGACTGTCTAACTTAGCTGGGTCATAGTTATAAAGTTGCTCTCCATCATTTTTACGCTCATAAGCCATATTGATACCGAGCGCACCATATTCACTATTTGGAGTAGACTTATCAGGAGTTTGTAACATACCTTGAGCGAAGGCTTCTAAATCAGTACCTTCACGGTGTCTATGACCTCCGTAGTAAACCATTCTATCGTTAACGTGAGTCGTTTCATGGGTAAAGGCTGAAATACCAAAGTCGTCTAACATTTTCGTAACCATGAAATATACTTGATCGTCTTTATACGGGTCGCCATAAATCTTAGCCATCGCCCCCATAGCGCCATTTACTTGATGCCAACGATCAGTCGGGCCGAATAGCTCACGAATAGGAGATACCACTGCACCACCTCGTCCATAACCTTGACGATTTGCATCGGGAATGCCGTCATACCACTGACTGTCCCACACAGGAGTCGGTACCATATTTTGACTCTTAAGGAGTTTATCACGTACACTCGGAAGAGCTAAACGAGACCAAAAGTCTAGGTATCTTTGTTGTGCTTTTGCTACTAAATTAATCTTAGGTTTTAAAGACTCTCTCGCTTCCTCTGTATTTTTACCATATCTCTCAAATGAACTATAAGCTAAAGTGTTATAGGTAGAAATCATAAATATATGAGCTTTCTTCAAATTGAGCAATGGTAAAATCATACGACCGTGAATATCATTATTTAAACCATCAAATACACGGTGACGCTTATCTTTAAAGACTTCTGTGCTTGTTTCAGGTTCTACTACATAAACGTTTTTCGCAGAATGAATAAACCAGTCATTCAAATCTTTATCTTCTGTAAATAAACGCATGTTATAGTCTAAGAAGCTACGTAAATCACCTTTACCAGTTGCACCAGCAATCACTTCTTTGTAAGCATCTTGTGTACGGTCACCTTTTAAGAAATGCTCTCTTGACCCAATTTGAATCAAACGATCTAATACACTTGGTGTCTTACCATAAAAGTCAGGTTTAAACATCATAATATCTTTGATACTCAAATCACCATATTTGATATCATAGTAACGATTAAGATAAGTCAGTCCCATCATAATTTTAGCTTTGTTATCTTCAACTTTCTTAAGTAAAGCACGCTCAACTACTTCCCCACCGTTTAACTGATGATCTTCATTTTCTAAAATCTGACTAACAAGTTTTTCTAAGTTTCCTTTTACTTCTTCAAAGCTTTCTTCGAAATACAAGCCTTTAATATACTCAGTTTTCTTATCTGGTGTGTTCTTCCAAGGTTTATCACGCTGATCCATCAAGCTACGAACTTCATCTGAAAGTAAGGTAACACTAGCTAACTTCTCTTTAATACCGCTTGCTAACTGGTTACGATTCTTCATAACCATATTTGGAGTATAGACAATGTTTTGACCTGCCACATCATACTCTTTTACTTGAGCTACTTTAGAGTCCGTTTTAGCAGTTACAGCTAACTCTTCTTTTGTACCATCAGCATAGTGAACCATAATCTTATCAATATCCGATAAATCAGTTACAAACTGCCCTGATTTCATACCCGTTACAGACAGAACGGTTTTCTTAACAAGATTGGACTCATCTGTTAGCTTATTCCCTTGGTTTACAATCCACTCTTTGTTATAAAATGGTTGCAATTTTTCCAAGTTTCGATAAGCTACTTCTCTTGTCTCTTTATAGTCCTGAATAGCTTTATAATCAGAATCTCTATCGATGATACGATTTAACTTGTTTACGACAGGATCTTGAATAGTAAAGGTGTTGGCTGTGATATTCATCTTAGCGATTTTAGCATCTGCTTCTTCTTGAGAGATACCAGTAATACGATTTGAATGTTTGTAGGAAGATAAACCACTTGCAACACCATTTACATAATTTACACGTTTGATATTATCTAATCCAAAATATTGGTCATTATCATTCAAGGCTGGTGAACCATAGACAATTTCACCATTATTTACTTTAAGCATTGTTACGACATCTTCAATGACACCCCAGTTAAAGTTGTTATGAATTACACCTCCACTTTCGCCATGCTGAATCAAATTCATAGTACCTTTTATTACAGCATTTCGGAGAAATCCTTTTTTACCTACTGTCATCGAGTCAATACCATGATCTAGTTTACCAATTAAACCACCATATTTAGATTTATTGGCACTAATCTTAGCATCAACGTAAGCTTTATCAACGTTACTTATCCAACTTTCGCTGACAAGTCCACCAGACCACCAGCCTTTATCTCCAAGACTGTTAATCTTGCCAATAAAAGCTACATTGCGCATATTAGCTTCGTCTAACTTATTGACAGCACCGGTTACATCGTTATTTCCTGTTACTGAACCTACTACTTTGATATTCTCAAGTGTAGACTTCTTAAACATATTACCAATAGGTGCAACTTTATCAGCCCAAGGCATGTTTATATTTACATTACCTAAGTTAAAGTTTTTGAGTGTAGCACCTTCAGCCTCATTAAACAAAGGTCTTTCTAAGTTATGAATCGTGTACTGATGATTCTCTACACTTGATAAAGTACCTCTAAACTTAGCCATAACATAAGCTTTACCTGCTGGCTTAACGTTAACTGCATTCAAATCTGCACCAAGTTTAAACTCACCAGTAGGATTTGCTTGCATGTCTTTTGCTAAATCATGGAAGTTGTAATAAACCTTATCCTCGGTAGCCCTCGGTTTTTCAAGATAATAAGTGTAAGTGTCTCTTAACTTACCGTCTTTATCACGTTGAACTAAGTCAGGTGCTTTTGCCGTTATCTTGTAAAGCTGCTTACCTTCCTCAATGACCTCTTCAATCTTATCAATTGCTAAACGAGTCACTTTGTTTTCTCTGGAGGTTACTTTTAAGTAATAGTTGTTAACATTACTTGGAAGAGAGGTTAAATGATTACTATCGCTTTCGACACCGCTTTCGTTTACTTGTACGAGACTGGTATTTGCAATATCTTTCAACTCAACTTTCTTTAAATCTAAGCGTAAAGGTTTATCTTCCAAAGTCGATACTTCTGCACCCTTACCTACATCATAAGTCATAGTGGTTGAAATCGTATAATCTTTGTAATAGTCTAAGTTCTCTAATACTTGAGATAAGTTATCGGTTTTTAAATCAAGCGTTTTTACAATTTTTCCACCTTCTTTGATAGTCGCTACAATGCGTGTAATTGTAGCATTGTCTTGATTTTCTAGATTGTAGTTAATTGTAGCAGACTTAGCTAAAACATCCTTAGATACAGTGGTCAGAGTCAAAACAGGAGCCGTTTTTTCTTTGGGCTTTTCTTTGGTACCTTTTACAAGAATTTCAGGCTTCATTTCTTTCAAAATAGTTACTGTTTCAACTGGGTCACTGATTTTTTTGCCATGTAACTCTTCATAGCTAGTAACAATTTGACGTTCGCCATCCTCACCAACTTGTTTAATAGAATCATCACCTATAAATTTGCTAGAATCAGATTCTTCTGTGATAGTTTTAGGAATAGTCTCTGTACGAATATCAGTATGTAAAGCAGGAAGCTCTTCTCTCTCTGGAGCAACGTCAGGAACTGTAGCTAGTGGATCGGTATACTCTGAGATTTCAATAACCGGCGGATCAATTAAGTTTCCTGTTTCATCTACTCGTGTTGTACCTACAGATTCCGTGTATTCTGACTTCTCGGACTTGGGTGCTTCTTCTGGAACTGTGCCTACCGGTTCAGTGTATGCTGGTTTTTCATGAACTTCTGGTTCCCCTTTGTCAGTCACAACTGCTTCGGGTAAGGCTGGCTGAACTTCTGGTTCCCCTTTGTCAGTCACAACTGCTTCTGGTAAGGCTGGTTGAACCTCAGGTTCCCCTTTGTCAGTCACAACTGCTTCGGGTAAGGTCGGTTGAACTTCAGGTTCTCCTTTTTCAGTCACAACAGCTTCGGGTAATGTCGGTTGAACTTCAGGTTCTCCTTTTTCAGTCACAACTGCTTCGGGTAAGGTCGGTTGAACTTCTGGTTCCCCTTTGTCAGTCACAACTGCTTCTGGTAAGGCTGGTTGAACCTCAGGTTCCCCTTTGTCAGTCACAACAGCTTCGGGTAAGGTCGGTTGAACTTCAGGTTCTCCTTTTTCAGTCACAACTGCTTCGGGTAATGTCGGTTGAACTTCAGGTTCTCCTTTTTCAGTCACAACTGCTTCGGGTAAGGTCGGTTGAACTTCAGGTTCTCCTTTTTCAGTCACAACTGCTTCGGGTAATGTCGGTTGAACTTCAGGTTCTCCTTTTTCAGTCACAACAGCTTCGGGTAATGTCGGTTGAACTTCAGGTTCTCCTTTTTCAGTCACAACAGCTTCGGGTAAGGCTGGTTGAACCTCAGGTTCTACCAGATTACCACCAACTGGTGCTGTATATTCTGGTTTCTCTGCTTTAGGTGCTTCATCAGGTACTGTGCCCACTGGTTTAGTGTATTCTGGTTTCTCTGCTTTAGGCGCTTCGTCAGGCACTGTACCCACAGGTTGAGTGTATTCTGGTTTCTCAGCCTTAGGCGCTTCGTCAGGCACT
This sequence comes from Streptococcus sp. D2, assembly GCF_006385825.1. Classification (GTDB taxonomy): domain Bacteria; phylum Bacillota; class Bacilli; order Lactobacillales; family Streptococcaceae; genus Streptococcus; species Streptococcus shenyangsis. Next base: position 123,825 of record NZ_VFSI01000001.1, read on the forward strand.
GTACCCACTGGTTGAGTGTACTCTGGTTTCTCAGCTTTAGGCGCTTCGTCAGGCACTGTGCCTATCGGTTCAGTATATTCTGGTTTTTCATGAACTTCAGGCTCAACCAGATTACCACCAACTAGTGCTGTATGTTCTGGTTTCTCTACCTTAGGAGCCTCATCTGGAACTGTACCTACTGGAGCAGTGTACTCTGGTTTTTCATGAACTTCGGGCTCAACCAGATTACCACCAACTGGTGCTGTATGTTCTGGTTTTTCTGCTTTAGGCGCTTCATTAGGGATACTTTGAATTTCAGATACTGGAACATTTTTTGTCCCCTCATTCTTATGTTGAATTTCTGAAATTGCATCATCATCAAGCGGTAAGTATCCAATATAACGATATCCAGCAATTTGAACTACTCCTTCATGACTTGGAGCTTTCAAAGGATTGCTTATATCGAGAGCTTGCATACTAGAAAGACTAATCAGTCCGATAGTAGTAACTAAGAACAAACTACTAACTTTTTTCTTTTTATGAACCAAAAGGACTAAACTACCAACAGCTAATAGACCTAAAGCTGTAAGCACAGAAGTCGATGAACCTGTCGCAGGAAGAGTTTCCTGCTGATAAATAAGAGCATAAGTTACCTCATTATCAGTAGGAATTCCTGCTTGAATCTTGCTTTGTTCTTCCTTTGTAAGAGCGCTTTTTTCAATGTAATGATAGGTAGAAGCATGAATGACTGACGGTGCGACCAAGATACTTCCGAGTAAAACTGAACCAACAATCCCACAGATTTTTCGGATTGAAAACCGTTCTTTTTTAAATAATGACAAGCGTAATCACCTTCTTTAATTTTATTTCCTAATAGTAAACACTATTTTTTATTTTCAAAAATTGAACTTCTAAAATCATCAGTTTGATTTAGATAGGCCTTAAACACTGCTCTCTTTAACTTATGAACTGCACTATCATATTCTGGATTATAGTTGTCCCAAGAATAACGATTCTCATCTGCATCCTTACGGACAGCTTCGTCCATTAATCGTTGCAGTTCTTCTACACTATGAATCGTCTTTCTTGCAAAACTTGCCCAAGATTTGGTTGGATCGTTGAAGGTCACCTTTTTCAAGTTTCCAAACTGACCCACCCGTTCTTGGTACATAGCTGTCTTAAATTCTGCCCAAGTTTTATACTTACCTTCAAATACCTTTTCCAAAACAAGATCATCTGTCACCAATCCTCGTTCTTTACCATAAAGATTGATAGTTTTCCCTTGTTGTTTAGCAATTTCCTCGTATTGGTTTGAGATATAAGGTACCATTCCATCCTTAAAACCTTTGGCAGCCAAAAGTTCATAAGCTATCCTACGTCCCATCAAATCACCCGGAGTTCCCTTACTGCTCAGAGCCGAATAGATTGGGGCAAAGAGTTTAATCGTATAGTAACCATTTCTTTCATATTCCCCAGACTTATATTCACGAGCTGACAAGATATTATTTTTAATTAAACTATCAAAGGTAGTCAATTTTTTGGCATCTTCTTCTGTCAGATTTTGTACAACGTTAGTAGCGTAAATCTCATTTCCATCTGCAGGATCTTTCACGTATTTATTCTCGATTTTTCTCAGAGCCGTCATTTTCTGATAAGCATCTAACTGTTTCACAATAGATTGCCCTTCGAGATATTCCAACATGTAAACGACATCAAACATATTGTGGACGTAGTTCTGAAGATCTGCTGCGTCATTAAATCTTGTAGTTGGATCAAGTACTTGCAATCGCTGGCCTTCTGTACTATCTGATGTTTTATGTTTCAAGATAGAGTTGATGGTAATGGTTGCATCACTTGGTTGATCAGGAGCTTGCAATAAGCCTTTTGCGAAGAACTCCGGTCCTAAGCCACTTCTTCGACCATAGCCACCAAGGTAAATATCCTGATCTGAATCATGTGTCATCTCATGGGTATAGGTGATAGCTCCATCCTTATCTAACATACGATAGGACATATAGTAAACGCCATCTCCAGTTGCATAAGCACCATGGTGATTGTGAACTACTTTATTCCCCACTGGACCAAAGAAATTCTTCATCGCCGGATTAGTACTATCAAACTGAGCCTCAACTGTAGCTTTTCCAGATGTTGTATCATCTCCAAACTTATAGGCATCATAAAGTAAAATTGTACGATAGAGCTTTTCACGTCCTTCTTTATCTAAAATACGATACCAATAATCATAGTGATCTCGCTGACGTTTGGCTGTTTCACGTGCATTATCTTCAACAAACTTATTGAGTTCATCTCCAGCCTTATAATCGCTGTTGCGGTAGCGATCGTAAGCGCCAAATCCTAGGCTAGACAAGGTTGAGATGACAAATACAGATCTTTCTGGCAAGGTGAGGAGAGGCAAGACCATATTGCGGTATTTCCAAGTACTACTAGTAATTCTGTCATAAACACCGATAGAATACTTAGTCCCTGCTTGCTCTTGCTTGGCTTTGACCTCTGCAATAGTGGATTTTTCTTCGACAATGAAAGCTTTGGTCTGTTTTTTAAACCAGTCATTATTGCTAGTGTTTGGTAAAAAGACTTTTCGGTAATTTTCTAGCGTGCTAAACAAATCTGTCGTTCCATGATGGCTGGAAAGACTGATAGCATAAGTATCGACATTGTTTTTAGCAAGAAGATTGTTAAAGCCAGATTTACCTAACTCAATCAGAGTATCTAATGGTGAAGTATTTCCTTTACCAAAGAAGTCTGGACGATACATCACCAGGTCTTTGACATTCACTTGACCATAGCTAAAGTTATACCAACGTTCTAAATAAGTTAAACCGAGTAGCAAGGCTTCCTTATTGTTCTTGATTTTATCTACAAGATAGCCTCTGGTAACTGGGGTGTCACCAGCAAGTCCAGCATCTGCTGATAAAAGTTTTTTCAAACTGTTTGCCAAATCTTGTTTTGTTTTGACGAACTGGTCTTCCAGATAGAGCTCAGTTTGCTTGACATCTGGAGAAATTCCGAGTGTCTTTCTGATGGCATCCGACTTATAGTCAACCTTTTGTAAGTCAGGTAAGACTTGCTTAATGATAGAGTCTTGGTCATACAAGAATTGATTTGGAGTGTAGAGGAGTCCTGTATCCCCTAAGCTATATTCTGCTAGCTTGGCAAAATCAGTCTGGTACTTGAGATCGAGCTTCTCAGATGAATGGTCCTGATAGTGAAGCAAGAGCTTATTTGCAGTCTGTTTGTTGGAAACAATATCTGTGATTACTTGGTCATCCTTCATCATAACTGCGGACAAGAGTTCTTTTTGATATAAGAGACTGTTCTCCTTGACCAGATTTCCGTATTTCACGATGGTCGACTTGTTATAGAAAGGTAACAATTTTTCAATGTTCTTATAAACCAAAGCACGCTTAGCTTGATAATGCTTCACCTTAGAAAAATCACTTTCTTTACTACCACTTGTTGAAAGGGGCTCCACTGTTGGAGGAGTGAGAGGATTGATTTCTGCTTTTTTATTCGTCACTTCAGAAGCATCTAGCATTGTTCCTCTTTCTTCAAAGGATTCTTTGCTGACGACTTCATCCCTAACCAAGGTGACATTGTATACTCTGTTCGCCTTGCTGCTGAATGTGTCCTTCACCTTCATTCCATTGTAGTGGTAACCGGTAATGGCATTCCCGTTGGTTACATTGACATCACTTAGTACATTGGTCAATCTTCCTGCATGCTGTTCCTCATTCGTCTTTCGATCCCACAAATATCCAGCCACACCCGCAACTCTACCAAAGTGCTTGACATTGTTGATATCACCTTCAGCATAGCTATCCTGTATATGCGCATCTTGGTCTACTAGACCTGCTAGCCCACCAACAGTCTGATCTGAACTATTGGTGTTGGATGAAATGGCTACTGTCGCTTTTGACTTAGTCAGTGAAGATTTGCTTCCTGTCAAATGACCGATCAGACCACCGATATTATAGGCAGCAGTTGTTTCATAGGTATTGACAATTCTTCCCTTGAAACTGCTCTCTGCGATGCTTGATTGGTCTGCCTTAGCAAGCAATCCACCGATACCACGTTCTCCAGCCAGAACACCATCGACATGAACTTGTTTAATCTTTGTGTTATTCTGAGCTTCATTTGCCAGTGAACCAATATCATTTTTCCCTGAAATAGCAACATTTTTTAGACTTAGTTTTTCTACTGTAGCACCACTCAAGTTTTCAAACAGAGGTTTTTTCAAATTATAGATAGCATACTTCTTACCATCTTTTTCTCCAATCAAATGACCAGTAAAGGTTCCCTTGATATAGGATTTATCATCAGGACCAAGCTCCACTTCGTTAGCATTCAGGCTAGCTGCTAAATGATAGGTTCCAGAGAGATTTTGGTTTATAGCTTTGACCAGATTACTAAAGGAAGTAAAGTTTGTATTTTCCTCTTTAGACTTCTTATCGAGGTAGAAGGTGAAATGGTCGACATATTTATTGTTCTGCTCTTGCTGGAGTTTCTCAGCCTTAGCTGTAATTTTATAAACTGGCTGACCATTTCTTTCCTCTTCAGTAATTGAAGCGACTGGTAGATAGACATCTTTAAATGCCGAAGATTTTACCTTGACAAAGTAATTATCCGTATTCTTTGGAATTCCATCCAATGAGATATGTTGTTTATAATTCCCATTCGTCTGGCTGTACAACTCAATATCCGAAACATTTCTTAATTCGAGTGTTTTTTCTGGATCTGTTTCTTTCGGCTTCTCAATCGGAGTTTCAGGTTTTAATTGCTCAATATTCCCCTTATATTCAGGAAGTGGATCTACCTGTTCCGGCTCACCTTTGTCAGTTACAACCGCTTCTGGTAACGCTGGGTGAATCTCTGGTTCGCCTTTGTCGGTTACTACAGCCTCTGGTAAGACGGGTTGGACTGCAGGTTCACCTTTGTCAGTTACTACAGCTTCGGGAAACTCTGGTTGAACTGCAGGCTCCCCTTTGTCGGTTACAACTGCTTCTGGTAACTCTGGCTGAACTGCAGGTTCACCTTTATCGGTTACAACAGCTTCTGGCAACTCTGGTTGAACTGCAGGCTCCCCTTTGTCGGTTACAACTGCTTCTGGTAATTCAGGTTGAACTTCCGACTCACCTTTGGCGCTTACAACTGCTTCTGGTAACGCAGGTTGGACTGCAGGCTCGCCTTTGTCACTTACTACAGCTTCTGGTAAGGCAGATTGGGTTGCAGGTTCCCCTTTATCGGTTATAACAGCTTCTGGCAACTCTGCTTGAACTGCAGGCTCCCCTTTGTCGGTTACAACTGCTTCTGGTAACTTTGGCTGAACTGCAGGTTCACCTTTGTCACTTACTACAGCCTCTGGTAAGACGGGTTGGACTGCAGGTTCACCTTTGTCAGTTACAACAGCTTCTGGCAACTCTGGTTGAACTGCAGGCTCCCCTTTGTCGGTTACAACTGCTTCTGGTAATTCAGGTTGAACTTCCGACTCACCTTTGGCGCTTACAACTGCTTCTGGTAACGCAGGTTGGACTGCAGGCTCGCCTTTGTCACTTACTACAGCTTCTGGTAAGGCAGATTGGGTTGCAGGTTCCCCTTTATCGGTTATAACAGCTTCTGGCAACTCTGCTTGAACTGCAGGCTCCCCTTTGTCGGTTACAACTGCTTCTGGTAACTTTGGCTGAACTGCAGGTTCACCTTTGTCACTTACTACAGCCTCTGGTAAGACGGGTTGGACTGCAGGTTCACCTTTGTCAGTTACTACAGCTTCGGGAAACTCTGGTTGAACTGCAGGCTCCCCTTTGTCGGTTACAACTGCTTCTGGTAAGGCAGATTGGGTTGCAGGTTCGCCTTTTGCGCTTACAACGGCAGAATTTGAAGATTGTTTCTCTTCTTTTCTTGGATTGGTTAATTCTGCAGAGAGAGTTTTTTCAACTACTTGAACTTCTGTCGGCTTAGTTGAAGAAACAGATGTTTGTTCCTGCATAGCTTGTACTGTTGATGGATTCTCGACAAAATTCGGTGTAACACTATAATCCACCTTTTGTTGATTTTTAGGAGTAGCTACTGATTTCTCTTGATTACTTACTTTAGATTCAGAAGTTATGTTTCCCTCTTTGATATATCCAACATATCTGTAACCTGAAATATCTTTAGGAAGAGGTAATTTTTCTCCTGAGATTAATTCATAGTCAGTATTGTAATTCAGTAAGAGATTATTTTCTAAAGCATGAGCTGAAACTAAGACACCATTTCCTATTCCTGCAACCAATACTAAATGTAATACTGTTTTATTCTTAACTTTTTTCTTAGAAACGGCAAAAATTAAAATTCCCAGAGCTGCTAAGCTAGCACCAGCAACTAAGGCTTGCATCTCATTCTTGCTTCCAGTATTTGGCAATTCCCCCAATTGATTCTGGGAATTTAATTTATAAACAAGATAATAAGTCTCATCATCATTCTCCACGTATGTCGGAATATCATAGACAAGCTGCTTCTTTTCTTCTGATGATAGTTCTGACTCTGTCACATATTTATAGTGAACACCTTTAGTCTCTTGAGCTTCTACAGCTGAACTAGCTAATACAGACACAAAAAATAAACTTGAAATCGTTGCAGATACAAGTCCTACTGATAATTTTCTAAATGAAAAACGCTGCTGTTTTTCACCAAAATACTTTTCCATTATTCCTCCTTGAAATAAAATTTAAAAATATGTAAGGCAAACTTTATTATATTAGCTTGTTATCTTATAAAAAGGTAACATACTTTAATTATACTCTTAATTTACCAAAAAGTCTTAAAATTGCGTTACGTTTTCATACTTTGTTTTATATATAAAATACCAAGCAATAATGTTTGCAATTTCCTATTTTCTCTTTTTGGATAAAATGTAACCTACCATGAAATTTCCACGGTAGGTGCTACTTATATCACTAATCGTTCTAAAAATGGTTTGAGGCAGTTGAGGAGAATTCCTTCTATCCAGCTTTCTTGTGCTGAGGAGAGATGATCTGTCTGGAGACTTTCTTTTAGAAAATCTCGGACTTGTTCTGGTGCGATTTCAAACTCAAAGGCTTTCATTTTATAGAAAAAGTCGAGCAGATGGTCGGATAGGTATTCAGTTGAAAAGGGGACTTCTCCACTTTTTCGATATTCTAATAAGAGTCGAGCAAATCGGGATTTTTCTTCAGGAAGCTCACGAAAATAGGAATTGAGGAGCCAGGTCTGCTTCTGCTTTCTTTCACTTGGATCCTGAGCAGCAATTCGTTGGTCTTTTTCCAGCTCTTTTTGGTATTGTTTGGCCTTGATAGCCCTTTCTGTTCTATTTTTACCAAAAAGAATTTTCTCCCACTTGCGTTCTTCTTGGGTTAGGGTTTCTGTAAAGCCAAAGTAATCTTGATAGGCACGCTCTGCTGGTCCCATTGCTAGAACCAGATTGTCTGCATACTGCTTGGCGATTTTATCCCTCTTCTTGCGCTCTTTCTCTGCTTGGATACGGAGTTCTTGTTCGTAGTCAATTTTCTCCTTGCCTAGTTTGACAAGGTAGAGTTGGTCATCCGATTTCCCAAGTAAAAAGGGTTTGATACACTTTTCAAGGACTTCTTCCATCCGAGCCTTTTTCTTTGGCTCCGCCTTGGTCCAACTTCCTCCTTGAAAGACTTCTAGGAAGAGCTGGTAGTCTTTCTCAGGTGAGAACTGATTGCCACGATTGGGTTTAAAAACACCTTTTTCCCAGAGCCACTTTAGAAGACGCTCGTCAAAGTCACTTTTATTGACCTTGATTTTCTCCTTTTTCTGGGCTTTTCTGGTCAGATTTTCAACCTTTCTGAGCAGTTTTTCTTCCTCTTCCAGTTGCTGGTCAAGGGTCAATCGATGAAAATGACGAACACAGTCGCTACCAATCGGAAAGAGGCGTTGGCCTGTGACACCATTAAAGAGTTCGTAGGCGTACTTGATGGCATTCCCACAGACACAATTGCTACGGCCGATACCGTTAAAAATCAAGGAAACTTCATTCCATTCCTTGGTAGCTTGTTCCCAAGTATCAGCTTTTGAAGCCTGTAAAACCGCATCGTGTAGGGATTTTCTAACTGGAAGTGTCATGATGTCTCCTTTCTAGATTATACTTTTACAACTTGAACTTCGTCTTTACCAAGTAAAATCAAGTATTTTTCAATATATTCAATCGAATAGGCTCGAGACAAAGCCTCTCCGTATAGGGCTAACTGACCATGATAACGGTCTATGAGTTGACTTGGATCATCATAGCGGTCTGTCTTATAGTCGAACAGAACGATTTTATCCTCGTAAAGTAGATAGCCATCAAGAATACCACGGACAACGAAGTCTTCCTGACTCTTTTGGTCTCGTTTGAGCATGGAGAAGGGTTGCTCGCGGTAGAGATGGTTGGTATTAGCAAGAATTTCCTGACCAAGTGCTGTGTCAAAGAATGCAAGAATTTTAGCAAGATCGATCTTGTCTCTGACAGCTGTGCTGGTTTGAACTTGTTTGAGAGTTTCTGTCAGGCTAGCAAGTGTTGGTCGCTGACTGAGGTCAATTCTCTGCATGAGTTCGTGGGTAACACTACCAATCTCAGCTCCAGTTACCTTTTCTTTAGTTGAAAAATCTGGTAGATCAAAGCTAATTTTCTTGTCTACTGACTGGCCTTGACCAGCAATCTCGACACCTTCCATACCCATAACTGGTTCGTAGAATTTCTTGATTTGACTTGGGGTTTGAACACTAGGAAGTTCAATGGCTGCGCGGTGAAGAGTATTATAAACTTCCACCTCTTTCAGCATTTCAAGAGCTTCTTTGATGGTTTCTGACTGGCGATTGTCTGCTTGGGAGCTATCTTGGAGAGGGTTCTTGTTTTTCAATTCTCCGATAGCTTCTCTAGTCAGCTGATCTTCACCAACAAAACGATAACTAAAGTTGAGATTATCCTTTGCAAACATTTTACTGATAGCCCAAATCCAATCTTGGAAATTCTTGGCTTGAAGTCTAGTGTTGCTATTTAGTTTTCCATTTTTAGCTGCTGGGTATTCTTTGGCTTCCAGCTTTTCACGAGAACCTTTACCGACAAGATAGAGCTTTTTCTCAGCCCGTGTCATAGCAACATACAGTAGACGCATTTGCTCAGAATAGCTTGCCAGCTGTAATTCTTCTTCGTTCTGTCTATAGGTCAGACTAGGAATGGAGAGTTTGATGGTTTTAGGATAGTGATCTTCCACTGCTCCTGTCTCCATTTTGGCAATGTATTTGACACCAAGACCATTCTGACGGCTGAGAATGACCTCTGACATAGAGTCTTGCTTGTTGAAATCTTGATCCATATTGAGGATAAAGACGTAAGGAAACTCCAGCCCTTTACTCTTGTGGATGGTCATGAGCTCTACTGCATCTTTTGGCGGTGCGACGGCCACGCTTGCAAGATCGTGTTGGGCTTCTAGGACCTTGTCAATCATGCTAATAAAACGTGACAAGCCCTTGAAATTACTCTTTTCAAACTGGTCAGCTCGCAGTGCTAGGGCATAGAGATTGGCCTGTCTAGCAGGACCATTTGGCAAGGCTCCAACATAGTCATAATAAAAACGGTCGTTATAAATCTTCCAAATCAAGTCATAGAGGGAGTGTGTTTTGGCATACAGGCGCCAAGAAGCCAAGATATCCATGAATTGCTTTAGTTTCTCAGCTAGAGCCGTGTGAATCAAGCCTTTTTGACTACTTGCCAGTTTTTGTGCATTGATCAGTTTTTCATAGAGATTTTCTTGGACTTTATCCTCTGCTTTCTGAAGGGACAAACGTGCTAACTCGTCCTCATCAAAGCCAAACATTGGAGACTTCATAAGGGCAACCAAGGCATAGTCTTGAAGAGGATTGTGAATGATACGAAGGGTGTCTAGCATGACTTGCACTTCTAGGGATTGGAGATAATTGTTTTGCTCTCCGTCAGTTTTGACAGGAATCCCATACTCAGACAGGGCGAGGAGAATCTGGTCATTACGACTGCGACTAGAGGTCAGAAGGGCAATTTCCTTAAAGGCAACACCTTGTTCCTTGTGGAGTTTCAGAATCTCCTTGATGACTAAGCGCATTTCGCCTGTTAGTTTCGTTTCTGTTTGACTATCTTCTTCCTCACTTGTATCGTCCTTATCATAGAGGAGAAATTCTGCCTTGTTGTCTGGATTGGGGGTCAGTTTAGTATTGGCAAAAACAAGCTGGTGCATGTTATCATAGTTGATTTCGCCGACCTCTTGGTCCATGAGACGTTCAAAGACATGGTTGGTTGCTGACAGCACTTCTGAACTACTACGGAAATTTTCCTTGAGGAGAATCAGCTTGCCCTCTTTTGGATTTTGCGCATAGCGTTGAAATTTCTCATTGAAAATCTGCGGATCTGCCTGACGAAAACGATAGATAGATTGCTTGATATCTCCCACCATAAAGCGATTGTTGCCATTAGATAGCAATTCCAACATCCGTTCTTGAATGTGATTGGTATCTTGATACTCATCGACCATGACTTCGTGGAAACGTTCCTGATAAGCTTCACGAACTTGCGGGAAATTTTCTAAAATCTCAATGGTGTAATGGCTGATATCAGCGAATTCAAAGGCATTTTCCTGGCGTTTACGCTGACGATAAGCTTCCACAAAATCACTCATGAAGGTTTGGAAAGTCTTAGCTAGTTCCCAGGTCTCTCCATGATAACGTTCTTGATAGTCGAGAATGGTTATCTGGTCTGACAGTTGTCCTAGTTTAGCAAACTGGGTCTTTCTCTCTTCGTTGTAGGCATCGGCCAGTGGCTTCAGATCAGCCTTACGACTCGCATTGGTCAGAGCTCGGCCGTTTTTCTCTTTCGAAATTGCGACAACACGCGAAAGCACCGCTTGATAATCCTGACTATCCGACTCTTGATTTAAGGAGCCAATTTCATCCAGAATAAACTGGACATTTTCTAGATAAGCAGCCTTTGGAAACTCCTTGGCATCATTATCCAGATGATAACGGAAGAAACTTTCCAAGTCCCAAAGAGCTTGCTGGATTTGTGTGGTCAGTTTTTCTTTTTCACTGCTAAAATCAGCTTTCTCAAAGCCTTTGAGGAAAGACTCACTCAGCCATTTCTGAGGATTGCTGGTGGATTGGAGGAAGTCATAGATTTTATAGACCTGTTGGCGCAGACCCCGTTCGTCCTTGCCACGCCCAGCAAAATTTTTCAGCAAATGACTAAAGGTCTCTTTTTGTTTACCTTGGTAATGGGCTTCAAAGACCTCATGGAAGACTTCATTTTTTAGAAGGAGTTGCTCGCTTTGGTTTTGTAAAATACGGAAATTAGGCGCAATATTAATTAGATAACCGTGTTTGCTAAGGAACTTTTGTGTAAATGAGTCCATGGTACCGATGGCAGCGTTGGGTATGTCTGCCAACTGACGACCCAAGTGTTGTTTGAGGTCAACGTCATCGCTTTCTTGGATTTGTTGGCTGATTTTTTTCTCCAAACGTTCTTTAAGTTCAGTCGCAGCCTTGACGGTAAAGGTTGAGATAAAGAGTTGAGAAATTTCGACACCACGCGCTAACTGATCCAGAATACGCTCGGCCATGACAAAGGTTTTACCAGAACCAGCCGATGCTGAAACCAGGATATTCTGACCAGAAGTGTAGATAGCTTCGATTTGCTCGGCAGTTTTCTTTTGTTCCTTGCTCGAATTTGCTTCTACTTCTTGCAGTTTTTGAATCTCCTCCTCAGTTAAAAAGGGAATACGCTTCATCGATTCAACTCCTCTCTTATTTTTTCAAACCAAGCTTGCTTGAGTTTTTCTCCGACCAGACGCTTGCCGTCAGCCAAGTCCAACTTTTCTAGGAAACGAGCTTGACCCAAGTGATAATTGGCTTCAAAGCCTGTGATGGCTTGGTGTTGCTGAACATACGGTGCAATACTTCTGCCATTTTCAGTATAAGGGTTAATGGCGAACTGACCTTCTAAAATCTTCTCAGCTGCCTTCTTGTACAGATGGGCATTGTAGTCCAGTAGGAGCTGGAATTCCTCATCTGTTAGCTGGTTAGCTTTGTTTTTGTTGTAAAATTCGCCCAAATGACTGCTTTCTTTTTCTAAAAAGAGTCCTTGGTATTTCATAGACTTGCTGGCTTCTACTACTGCACCTGCCAGACTTTTAACGGCCATCAGAGATTGGACAGGCTCAGCCATTTCTAAGTACATGGCACCGAAAAAGTTCTGCTCCCCTTCTCTTTTTAAGGCAGCTAGATAAGTTGGCAACTGGGAATTAAGACCATTAAAGAAATGAGGAAACTGGAACTGAGTCAGACTGGATTTGTAGTCTACTACTCCTATCGCCCCATCAGCTTTCAATCGGTCAATGCGGTCAACCTTACCTCGTACAAAGACACTGCGCCCATTATCCAATTGAATAAAGGCCTGCTCTTTACCCCCGAAGTTCGCCTCTTCTTTGATGGTTTCGATGGCTGGATTGTGTCGGAGAATATGTCCAGTCGTCCGTGCAACATCAAGCAAAACTTCCTTGGTAAACTGGGCTTCCAAACTTTCCTGATAAATAGCTTCAAATTCCCGTTCCTGACTGGTTTCTTGGATAGCTTGTTCCAAACGTTGGTCAAAGGAATCTTCGTCAGGCAACTGCAAGGCACGTTCAAAAATGCGGTGCAAGAAATTCCCGTGACTACGGGCATCAGGACGTAGGCGTAATTCCTCCTGCAAGCCTAGAACATAACGGAGGAAATAACTGTATTGGTTACGGTAAAACTCTGTCAAACCAGAGGTAGATAGGTAAAACTCTTGATCAGCAGGATAGAGAGCTTGTAAGGTGTCCTTAGCCAACTGCTTGCTACTTGGACTGGTTAGGAGGGCTGGATTTTCCAAACCTTGCTGGTCTAGTTTTTTACCCATTACACGCGCCAGAACCTTGACAAAGGTCAAATCTTGCTCACTATCACTTGTCTCGCCCTGCTGGTGATAGGCAACCAGACTAGACAAAAGACTGTGATATGAGCCCATATCTTCCTTAGACAGCCCTTTATGATTCATCCTCTTCTCTTTCCGACTAAATCCAAAATGGACCAGCTCTTGAAGATAGGCAGATTCCTTACTTTCACTTTCATTAAAAAGGCTTGGAGCCGACAAGACCAACTCTTTACGAGCAGAATTGACCAAGGAAAGCATAGTATAGCGATTTTTTTTGAGATTTTCACTGCTGGCAATCAGCAATTGAACGCCTTCTTCGGTCGCTTGGTTTAGGTTTTGTCTTTCTTCATCAGTCAAAAGACTGGTGTTTTGCGCTATTTTTGGTAAATGATCCTGCGTCAGCCCAATGGCGTAGACAAAGTCAGCTGTCAGAGGAGCAATCAAATCATAACTCTGCACCAAAACGGTGTCCACTGTTGCTGGAATGGTGCGATACTGAGATAGGCTCATTCCAGAATGGAGCAAGGCTAGGAAATCCTCAAGATTAACCTGTGATCCAGCAAAAACAGTCGCAAATTGTTCTAAAACATGACAGAATGTCTTCCAAACTTCTGCTTGTCTTTCTTGTTCTAGGACTTCCATGGTAGCTGTCAAATCTTGCAACTGCTTGGGCACCGCTCCTTCTTTTAGAAAGACCTTCCACTTTTGCAAGAGATTTTCAGCCTTTTGTTTTCGGCTAGCAAAAAGAGTCTCAAGAGGTGTTAAAATACGCAGACGAAGAGCATTTAATTGCTCTAAATTAAATTTTCCATGGTGGGATTTGGTAAAGGTTTGCTGAAAGGCTGTCAAGCCATTGATACCAAGATAGCGGATATATTGCTCAAAAGCATCAATTTCAGCTTGACTAAGGTCCGTATACAAACCTGTTCTGAGAAGGTTAATCAAATCCTCCTGACGAAAACGGTAGCGTTTTAAAGCCAAGATAGACTCGACAAACTGTGTCAAGGGATGATGCGCCATGGATTCGCTTCTACCAAGATAGAAAGGAATCTGATACTGGTCAAAAATGGTTTTCAGCGATAACTGGTAAGAAGTTACATCGCCCAAGAGAATACGAAAATGCTTGTAACTCAGATCTGGATTGGCATGTAATTTCTGACGGATGCTACGGGCTACCAACTCCAACTCTTCCTTTTGAGTCAAACAAGACCAGATTTGTAAGTTTTCACGGTCCTTATCATCGATTTCTAAGGAAAGTTCTGAGAAGTCATAGGACGATTCCAATAAACGAGAGGCCTTGTCAAAACTATCCATCTGCTCCTGAGTTTGAGAATAATCCTGGGCAGGAGTTTGGTATTTAGAGAATAGATGATGGAGAAAGTCCACACTGGCTTGGTAGAGATTACCCTCGCTAAAAGGACTGGTATAGGCTTTCTTACTAGCATAAACCCCGATAACAATCTCAACACCCTTGCCATGAAGTAAGTCCACAATCCGCTCTTCCTCAGCAGAAAAACGGGTAAATCCATCAATAACCAAGGCGATTTGAGTGAAATCACTACTAACTTTGTCATTCTCAATAACCTCAATCAAATGGGACAACTGACTTCCCTGAGCCAACTGGCCTTGATTGAGATAAGCAGTTACTTTCTCAAAAATCAAGAGTAAATCGGCTCTCTTGTCCTCATCCGTCAAACTCTCCAAGTCCAAAAAACTCATCTGAGCTTTGGTCATCTCGTGGTAAAGATCAATCAACTGCTGGATAAATTGAGGATCCTGCTTGATAGCTCCATAAACACGTAAATCCTTAGGATCAAGTTCGGCAAGACATCTGTAAAAGACCATCCCAAGGCCAATATCATCAAGACTGGTCTTTGTAGGCAAGTCATTTAAAACCAGGTAACGAGCCATTTGAGCAAAGCGCGTAACGGTAATAGCAAAAGAAGCCTGCTGGGACAAGCATTCCAGCACGGCACATTCCTTTTCAAATGAAAGAGAGTTAGGAGCGATGTAGAAAACCCGCTTGCCAGCAGCAACCAGCTCTTCCGCCTCTCTGGTCAAGATTTCTGTCAAAGAAGTCCGAATATCAGTATACAGTAATTTCATCTCAGCCTCGTTTGGTTTCTCAAAGTTTCTTACTCTATTATAGCAAAGTTCGCTTCACTGTCCAAATCCAAAATTCTTGTTGACAATCATTTAACTAGCAAATCAATCAAGCTTCGTCATCCACTTTCATATGATGAAATATATATAGGAAAAAGTCTTTGGAAACTTCAAAATGCCCATAACGAAGCCTAGAAGTATAGTTTTTCCATTCAGGATGTTGTCTGGCTATTTCTATGGAGCAATCTTTGACTGGTAGATAATACTCGACATTTCGTCTAAAGGGAAAGAATCCTTCAAACTGCTCTACTTGATAGGCTTTGTCATCTATAATTTTACCTACGGCCACAAAAGCCTGTAACTTATCTTGACCATTCATATCGTATTTGGGGCTATAGTATAAAAGATAATCGCCTTTTTTCATACGGTTTAAGGGGCCGCCCTTTCCATGACAGACCTGGCAAAAATTCCCCTCAACTCCTCTTAAAACATGATTCTTTGAAACAATTCCGACCCAATATCTAGGCATTTTTATCCTCCAACTCTACTAACATGCGATTAAAACTTTCTCTATCGTTAGAAAGTTTTTCAAAAAATTCTTCATCAACCCCTTCTACTAAGGGTAAAGCTTGATTGACCTTCTCCACACCAGACTTCGTCACTAAAACCAGTTTGGCTCGACTATCCTTTGGATGTTGATCGCGTCTAATGTAGTCTTTCTTCTCTAGTAACCGGACAATCTGAGAAACCGTCATGACATCCATACCTGTGAAACGAGCAATATCAACTTGTGTTACATATTCCTCTCTATTCGTCAGAAATAAGAGCGAAGTCAAAACGATAAATTGGGGCAAAGTAAGACCAACTGATTTTAAAACTCTTTTTAAATTACTTTCCCACTTGTTGTAGACTTTGATGAAAAGAAGACCTGTGGACTCTGTTTCATCATTCTTGTAAATTGAATTAAAGTGATACTTTGACATTATTTTTCCTTAAATATTAAGTATACATATTATAAGATAACTTATTTTATTTTTCAAGAAAAGGGAGCTTGAATGTTACAATTCTGTCAGACATTTTATGTTCTATATGCTATAATAAAAGCAAAACACCTAGAAAAGGAAGTCTTATGATTAAACTACTAGCCTTGGATATGGACGGAACCCTCCTCAATGAAGCCAAGGAAATCCCACAAGCTCACATTACTGCTATTCACCAAGCCATTGAAAAAGGTGTCAAACTGGTTCTTTGTACGGGTCGCCCGCTTTTCGGTGTCCTCCCCTACTATAAAAAATTGGGGCTTGATCTCCAGAATGAGTATGTGATTGTTAACAACGGTTGCTCAACCCACCAGACTAGCGATTGGAGTTTGGTTGATTGGCAAGAACTCAGTTCAGCAGACATCGAATACCTCTATGATCTAGCTGAAAAAAGTGATGTTCAGTTGACTCTTTTTGATGAGGAACATTATTTTGTCCTCGGTGGCAAACCCAATCAAGTCATCCAAAATGATGCCGACCTAGTCTTCTCAGACCTGACTGAAATTTCTCTTGAGGAAGCGACTAGTGGCAAGTACCGTATGTTCCAAGGGATGTTTTTGGGGACAAAAGAGCAAACAGATGATTTTGAGCAGCGTTTTGCTGGGGAACTCTGCCAACGATTTAGTGGCGTTCGTTCGCAGCCTGTCATTTATGAAGCCATGCCACTTGGTACGACAAAGGCTACCGCTCTTTCTCGACTAGCAGATATTTTGAAAATTGATCCATCAGAAACCATGGCTATGGGCGATGCCAATAACGATATTGAAATGCTCCAGTTTGCAGGGCTTGGAATTGCAATGGGAAATGCCAGCGATTATGTCAAATCTCTTGCGGATGTCGTTACAGCAAGCAACGAAGAAGACGGCGTTGCGCGTGCCATTGAGAAATATATTTTATAGTAAAAAAGCCCAGTTCATATCAACTGGGTTTTGATATTTAAGAATTCCTAAAACTTTAGAAACTCTTTAGAAATCCTTGAGCTTTCTTTGATTTCTATGCTTTATACTAAAGTTATCAAAATAAATCAAAAGGAGAGAATCATGAAAACAGTACTTGACATTCATGGATTGTCCAAAAACTTCGACAAACAAGCTATCCTTCAGGATCTTCATCTAACGATAAGAGAGGGAGATATTTATGGACTTATCGGGAAGAACGGAGCTGGGAAGACCACTTTGATAAAAATCATTACGCAACTACTCTTTGCGGATAAAGGAACAGTTTCCCTCTTCTCTAGCCATTCGGAAAATGAATGGAGCAAGTCTCTATCTCGAGTAGGTTCAGTTATCGAATCACCTGTAGCTCATAATCACTTAACAGCCTATCAAAACCTGAAATATTACTGTATGATTCGTCATGTTCCAAATGCTGATCAAGTCATTCGAGAAACGCTGGACTATGTAGGCTTGTCAGATACAGGTAAAAAAGTCTTTCGTGATTTCTCGCTAGGAATGAAACAAAGACTTGGTATCGCCATTGCCCTCCTATCTAAACCAGACTTCCTGATCTTAGATGAACCTATCAATGGTCTCGACCCAATCGGTATCAAAGAATTTCGTCTGATGATTCAACGGCTCAATCAAGAAAAAGGGATAACCAT
Source organism: Streptococcus sp. D2 (assembly GCF_006385825.1). Classification (GTDB taxonomy): domain Bacteria; phylum Bacillota; class Bacilli; order Lactobacillales; family Streptococcaceae; genus Streptococcus; species Streptococcus shenyangsis. The sequence goes on from NZ_VFSI01000001.1 coordinate 141,505, forward strand.
TCTCATCTCTAGTCATATCTTGTCAGAACTCTACCTCGTAGCTAATCGCTTTGGAATATTAGATCAAGGCAAGATTATCCGTGAAATCAGCAAAGCTGAATTTGAAACACTAAGCGAGGATTACATTGTTCTTAAGACAGCTGACCAAGAGAAAGCTTGTCAAGTATTGAAAGAACAAATCCAGCTCCAGTTCAAGGTTGTGAATCCAGAAAATGAAATCCATATCTTTGGTCAGGAACAAGATGTCAAACAGATTCTTAAGGAATTAACCTTGGCAGATGTCGCCATTGACGAGATTTACTATGCCCGTCAAAACCTAGAAGAATACTTCACTCAATTGGTCCAATAGGAGGAAAATCATGATACATACCATTCAAGCAGACTTTTACCGTCTTTTCCGTTCCAAAGGTTTTTGGATTACAGAATTCATTCTCTTTGCTCTCATGCTAATGGGTGCAAGTATAGGAGCTACTGGTCATCTGATGGCAATCCAGACAGAAGAACCAGAAATTCCAACCCATGGTTGGGACGGTGTACAAGCACTTATTAACGCTTCTAGTCAAGGTTCAAACCTCGTTTTTCTCTGTATCATCCTAGCCTGCCTCGTTCTTGGAGTTGATTTAATCGGTAAACTCTATAAAAATAATTTAACAGTGGGTGTTTCTCGTACCGAGTTTTTCCTTGCCAAAGCCTTTGTATTGACTTGTATTGCACTTTTGCAAGTCATCATCTGTCTTGTGATTGCATTTATTCCAGCAACTATCTTAAATGGATTTGGAACTATGCCTGATGGCTTTATTGGCAATCTACTGGTAACCATTTTCCTTCAATTCCTTTGCCTCCTTGCTTGGCTTTCCATTGTTTCCTTCATTCTCTATGTTAGTCATTCTTATCTTGCGGTATTTATTGGTTATTTGGTCAGCTCTATCTTACTTTCTATGCCAATGCTCATCTTCCCAAATATCAAAATTTTGCCATATTTATCATTGCAGTTTTTCTATGCAATGACTGCTAATAGTGAATCCATTTTCTATACACTTATAGTTACTTTAGCTGTTATTGTAATTTTTAATATAAGTGGACTGACAGTTTTCAAAAAGAAAAGTCTATAAAAAACTTCAAGCAGGTAGAGCCTGCTAACTCATGATAGAAAAAGAAGTTCACCTTGAAGTTTACCTTATAATAAAGATGAACAATACAAATCCGTGGTCTTTATAGTAGATTGAATCTAGAATTGCACAATATCGCTTCTAAAATATTTTTAGAAATTACTTTAAATTTCTTAATCAATTTGTTTAGATTCTATTTCAATCTACTATACTGTAGCTCTTCACAATACCTTAGATTGGGTGGTAGAAAAACATGTCACACATGTTTTTTTTCAAATCATGACCACCCGTCAAACGGGTGATTTGTTCCAGGGCTATAAGCCCAAATTACCAGCCAGCGCCTAAAGACGCTGGCTTTCACTTTGTTCAAGCCTTATTGCTCTTGACTCGTCACTTGCCTCTTAAAGAGGCTTTAGTATCACTTACCACTATCCCTAAAGGGATCCTCATACTCTTTTACACTTAATTTATCTAGTGCTATATCATGCTTTACTCGTTCTCAAATTTTCATACTCGTGAAGAAATCATCCACTGGACCATTTCTTTAATCTTGGATATTTTTCTTAATTGTAGCTTCATTGAGTCCCACCGTACTCATATAATAACCTTCCGCCCAGAAATGCCGATTCACAAACTTGTACTTGAGATTGGCGTGTTTATCAAACATCATGAGCGCACTTTTTCCTTTTAAATAACCCATGAAACTCGAAACACTTATCCTTGGTGGAATACTTACTAACATATGCACATGGTCTGGCATTAAGTGACCCTCGATAATTTCAACTCCTTTATAACTACACAAGCGATGAAATATTTCGCCTAAACTACTTCTATATTGATTATAGATGACTTTTCGTCTATACTTAGGGTTGAGCATAATGTGATAGAACAGTGCCACTTTGTGTGTGATAAACTATGAGCCTTTTGTGCCATATTTTTGACTCTTTCGCTTTACAATTGCCTTGAACACCTTTATTGTATCGCGTTTGGAGTTTTTTGGGTATAACCTTCGACGCGCACCCGCATAGCGGGTGGTTTTTTTGTCTCGCACCTAACGGAGCGAGACGGACTGAAAGTCACATAATAAAAAAGAAAGGACGAAATTTGTCCTTTCTTGAGTTTAGCTTATCTGCACCTCTACAGTTGACAAAGAGCCTTCTTTTTATATCTCAGTCAATGGTGTTGCGGTATCTGGTGAGGTATCGTAAACCTTAAAGTCTACTCCTACACCTAGATCAGCTTGCGCCAGCTGATTGACCATGGTCATATGAGCCAGTTCCTTGATATTGTTCTCCTTAGATAAATGCCCAAGGTAGATCTTCTTAGTGCGGTTTCCTAAGGTCCGAATCATAGCTTCAGCACCATCCTCATTAGAAAGGTGACCAAGATCCGATAGGATTCGTTGTTTGAGTCGCCAAGCGTAAGAACCTGCTCGCAAAATCTCCACATCATGATTAGATTCTATGAGATAGCCATCCGCATTTTCAACAATGCCAGCCATACGATCACTAACATAACCTGTATCAGTCAGCATGACAAAACTCTTGTCATCCTTCATAAAGCGATAGAACTGCGGTGCGACTGCGTCATGGCTAACACCAAAACTCTCGATGTCGATATCTCCAAAGGTTTTGGTTTTGCCCATTTCAAAGATATGCTTTTGCGAAGAATCCACCTTGCCAAGATACTTGCTGTTTTCCATAGCCTGCCAGGTCTTTTCATTGGCATACAAATCCATACCATACTTACGAGCCAAAACACCTACTCCATGAATATGGTCAGAATGCTCATGCGTAATCAGGATGGCATCCAAATCTTCTGGCTTGCGATTAATTTCAGCAAGTAGGCTGGTAATTTTTTTCCCAGACAAGCCGGCATCCACTAAAAGTTTCTTTTTTGGAGTTTCCAGATAAAAGGAATTGCCACTGGAACCCGACGCTAAAATACTGTATTTAAAGCCTGTTTCACTCATTCTAGTCTTCTACTTCATCCTCCCATACTTCTTCTTTCACTGCATCCTTATCATAAGGGAGCACAATGGTGAAGGTTGATCCCTTACCGTATTCACTCTTAGCCCAAATAAAGCCCTCATGTTGTTTGACAATTTCTTTAGCAATTGCTAGTCCTAGACCCGTACCACCTTGGGCACGACTTCTAGCGCGATCCACACGATAAAAACGGTCAAAGATACGTGGTAAATCCTGCTTAGGAATACCCAATCCTTGGTCTGAGATGGATAAAATCATCTGATCATCGGTTGTCTTCATGGTCACTGTAATTTTCCCACCATCTGGAGAATACTTAATAGCATTGTTAAGAATGTTGTCAATCACCTGTGTCATTTTATCTGTATCAATCTCTATCCAGACTGAAGTAATCGGATAATCCCTTACCAAATCATATTTCTTCTCTTCATCTGGTCCCCTCATCTTATCAAAACGGTTAAGAATAAAGGTAATAAAAGCAGTGAAATTAATCAGCTCTACATCCAAATGACTGGTTGCATTATCAATACGTGAAAGATGGAGAAGGTCTGTCACCATCCGCATCATACGGTTAGTTTCGTCTAGAGAGACCTTGATAAAGTCTGGTGCAACAGGTTCTGATAATGCTCCTTCATCCAAGGCTTCAAGATAAGATTTCACACTAGTTAGAGGAGTACGTAGCTCATGACTAACGTTGGAAACAAAGAGCCTCCGTTCGCGCTCTTCCTTCTCCTGCTCCGTCGTATCGTGTAAAACAGCAACCAGACCAGAGATAAAGCCGGACTCACGACGGATTAAAGCAAAACGTACACGAAGACTCAGATATTCACCATTACCATCCTGAGAATCAATCATAAGCTCAGGAATCTGGGTGATCAAATCGCGAAGTTCATACTCATCTGCAATCTTAAGCAATTCTAAAATGCTTTTATTAAGAACATCTTCTTTCTGAACACCTAGCTGTTTCTTAGCCATGTCATTAATCATGGTAATCTTGCCACGACGATTGGTTGCAAGGACTCCGTCAGTCATGTAAGACAGAATACTATTTAGTCTCTTAGTTTCTTGTTCAAGATTTTCTTGAGTCAGTCGAATCACTTCTGACATATCATTGAGATTATTAGTAATATTTGTAATTTCAGAACTTCCCTGTAAATCCAATACTCGAGAATAATCTCCTGCAATTAAATCCTTTACCTTTTGATTGATTTTCTTCAACCGAATATTATCCCGACGATTTTCTAGTAAAAGCAAGGTCACGACTAAAATAAAGCCAAGTAGAATGAGGACAAAGATAAAATCACTAGTTAAAACTGTGTCTTTAATTAGTTTAATCATTATTTCTCATATAATAACCAACACCACGACGTGTTAGAATATACTCAGGACGGCTTGGTGTGTCTTCAATCTTCTCACGCAAACGTCTAATAGTTACGTCGACTGTTCGAACATCTCCGAAATAATCGTAACCCCAGACCGTTTCAAGCAAGTGTTCACGTGTAATCACTTGACCGATATGAGAAGCCAAGTGGTACAAGAGTTCAAATTCACGGTGGGTTAAGTCTAGTTCTTCACCGTATTTCTTAGCAACATAGGCATCTGGAACAATTTCTAAATCTCCAATTTGGATAGGCTGAGGTTTGCTGTCTCCTTCCTGCTCATCTACTGGCATAGGCTGAGAACGACGCAGAAGTGCTTTAACACGCGCCTGCAACTCACGATTCGAGAAGGGTTTTGTCACATAGTCATCCGCCCCAAGCTCTAAACCGATAACCTTGTCAAATTCGCTATCCTTAGCTGAAAGCATGATAATAGGCACACTACTGGTCTTGCGAATAGTCTTCGCAACTTCTAAGCCATCAATTTCTGGAAGCATCAAATCCAGAATAATAATATCTGGATTTGATGCTTCAAATTGCTCTAGCGCTTCACGACCGTTAAAAGCAGTTACAACTTCGTAACCTTCCTTGGTCATATTAAACTTGATAATATCCGAGATTGGTTTTTCATCATCTACAATTAATATTTTTTTCATATGTTCACCTTTTTCTCTACTATTATACCAAAAAAATAACAAGAAGACACAATAGCTAGTCTTTGCTACTGTCTATATTGGCTTTTGCATAAGCCTGCCAGATTTTTTGTTGGGGTTTGGCAAGTGGATAATTCTTAAACTCTTCTGGTGAAAGCCAGCGAACTTCCCTATCTGAAAAGTCATGGAAGTCACTTACCTGACCTGCTACAATTTGAACATGCCACTTGCGATGACTAAAGACATGCTTGACAGTCTCAAAATAAACATCAAGCCAATCAACTTCTAAGTCATAGTCCTGCTGGAAACTCTCTTCTGGACTTGGACCAAAGTTCACGTTTTCTTCCGCAACCTGATGAAAGAGGTCAAACTGTTCTTCTTGCGAAAAGTTATCAACTTCTATCAAGGGGAAATGCCAAAAACCTGCCAATAGCTTTTCACTTTCATTTTTTTCAAGTAAAAATTGCCCCTGAGTATTTTTGACCACCAAGGCTTTAAGATAAATAGGAACAGGCTTTTTCTTTGGAGCCTTAATTGGATAACGGTCCATGCTTCCATTCTGATATGCCGCACTAAAATCCTTCACTGGACTCTCTTCTGGCCTAGGATTTACAGGAGCCTCAATATCAGATCCTAAGTCCATCAAGGCTTGATTAAAGTCACCTGGCCGTTCTGGGTCAATCAGAATTTCCATCATTGCCTGAAAAATTTTGCGATTACTTGGAATCCCAATATCGTGATTAACTTCAAATAGACGCGCCAAGACCCGCATGACATTACCATCTACAGCTGGCTCAGGCAAGTTAAAAGCAATACTGGAAATGGCTCCTGCTGTGTAAGGTCCAATTCCTTTCAGGCTGGAAATTCCTTCATAGGTGTTTGGAAATTGACCACCAAAATCAGCCATAATCTGTTGAGCAGCAGCCTGCATATTACGAACTCGAGAATAATAGCCCAAACCTTCCCAAGCCTTCAACAAACCTTCTTCAGGTGCAGTTGCCAAACTTTCCACGGTCGGAAACCATTCCAAGAATCGTTTATAATAGGGAATAACCGTATCCACCCTGGTCTGCTGGAGCATGATTTCAGACACCCAGATATGATAAGGATTTTTACTTCTGCGCCACGGTAAATCTCTTTTGTTTTCATCATACCAACTAAGAAGTTTCTCACGGAAAGAAATGATCTTTTCCTCCGACCACATGACGATACCGTATTCTTTCAAATCTAACATATCTCTAGTATAACACAGAAGATTTCACCTGTCTTTTTATCTGATTTATAATATTTTCAATAGATAGTATATGATTTTTCTTTCTACTTAAATATTTGATATGATTACAACTGAAAATCAATAAAATATCATAGAATGCGATTATCCACCTTCAGGGTTTGATTTTGAGACAAATAAACCATAAAGACTCATCTCTCTTATAAAACAATGAAAATGCAGGTTGATATCATCCTAAAACAAGTGAAAAAATGAAAAATAAAAGCCTATTGACCAAGCTAGAAAGCTTGATACAATAGGCTTTTTAAAGGCTGATTATTTAACAGCGTCTTTAAGAGCTTTACCAGCTTTGAATGCTGGAACTTTAGAAGCTGCAATTGTGATTTCTTTACCAGTTTGTGGGTTGCGACCTTTACGTGCAGCACGCTCACGAACTTCAAAGTTACCAAAACCGATCAATTGAACTTTTTCACCAGCTGCAAGGTAGTCAGCTACTGCTGCAAATACAGCTTCAACTGCTGCTGCTGAGTCTTTCTTAGTCAATTCTGTAGCTTCTGCTACTTTAGCGATCAAATCTTGTTTGTTTGCCATGTTAACGATTCCTCCAATTTATTTTCTAATTAACAAGTATAATCATATCCTAAAATCTCTTTTAGGTCAAGTTAAAAACGCTATTTCTTCCCATTTTATTTATTTTTTTAGGAGTGGTAACGTACCAAAATAGCCCAAGCGTTTTCACCCGTGTGAGTTTGAATAATAGATCCTGTTTCCAAAACTGAAATTGGCTTTTCAACGTAGGCTTGTAAGTTTTCTTTCATCTCTTTTGCCCAATCAGCACTACCAGAATATGAAATTCCAATCTCTGCTACAGAACGTTCAGAGAGAGATGCTGTCAACTCATCCAACCATTTTTTAAAAGTTTTAGCTCCACGACCTTTAACAATTGGCTGCAATTCATGGTCCTTCATCTGCATGACAACACGGATATTGAGAAGTGAACTCAACAATCCGGTTACACGGCCAATTCGTCCACCTTTGACAAGATTTTCCAAAGTTGAAACGCCAATATAAAGTTCTGTGTGGTTTTTAACCTCTTCTACATGAGATAAAATGGTCTCCATGTCTTTGCCTTCTTGAGCTAATCTCGCAGCCTCAACAACTTGGAATTTCAAGGCTTGATCTGTAAAAGAGCTATCAAGAACAGTCACATCTGCAGTAGATAGGCTAGCACCTTGACGCGCTGCTTCTACAGTCCCCGAAAGAGCATGGGACATATGAATAGCGATAATCTGACTACCATCCTTGCATAGGTCTTCAAATACTTCAGCAAAGACACCTACAGGTGGCTGACTTGTTTTCGGAAGATTCTTAGCTTCTTGCATCAACTGAAGAAATTTACCTTCTTCTTTCAAATCCGCATCAGAATAAACAACATTATCAATCATTACAGATAATGGAACAATTGTTATATCTAATTGTTTTACTAGTTCTGGTTCAATAGTAACAGATGAATCGGTTACAATCTTAATTTTTGTCATAGTATCAATCTTTCTATTTTAGGATTCAGATTGGCTTTCTTACTTCTAATTATATCAAAAAAAGATTAAAAATCCTAATGGAGTCATTCAAATTTTCCTTAAAAATTTGATATAATCTACTTATAAGAAAAGAGGTTCCTATGATTAAAAAAATTTATCCCGTTTTAACCATTTTACTAGGTGCTGCCATTTATGCTTTTGGGCTAACTTATTTTGTAGTTCCTCATCACCTCTTTGAAGGAGGAGCGACAGGTATTACCCTCATCACCTTTTATCTTTTTAAAATCCCTGTTTCCCTCATGAACCTGCTGATTAACATTCCCCTTTTTATCCTAGCTTGGAAAATATTTGGAGCAAAATCCCTCTATTCTAGTTTGCTCGGAACCTTAGCCTTGTCTGCCTGGTTGGCTTTTTTTGAGCGTATTCCCCTTCATATTGATCTGCAAGGTGATTTACTGATTACAGCCCTTATAGCTGGAATTCTATTAGGAATTGGGCTCGGAATTATCTTTAATGCTGGTGGGACAACTGGCGGAACTGATATTGTAGCTCGTATTCTCAACAAATACACTCATATATCCATGGGGAAACTACTCTTTATCTTAGATTTTTGTATTCTTATGCTTATCCTCCTCATCTTCAAGGATTTGAGATTGGTTTCTTACACGCTATTATTTGATTTTATCGTTTCTCGTGTTATTGATTTGATTGGCGAAGGTGGCTATGCTGGTAAAGGCTTTATGATTATCACAAAACGTCCTGATCAACTTGCTAAGGCGATTAATGATGACCTAGGAAGAGGTGTTACTTTTATTTCCGGTCAAGGCTACTATAGTCAAAAAGATTTGAAGATTATCTACTGTATTGTCGGTAGAAATGAGATTGTGAAAATGAAGGAAATGATTCATCGAATTGACCCTCAAGCCTTTATCACGATCACAGAAGCCCATGAAATCCTTGGAGAAGGCTTCACCTTTGAAAAAGAATAAAAAGAGGTAGTGTAGTGACCTCAAAAGTTAGACTAAATCATCTATCTTTTGGGTTACAGACAACCTCTTTTTTAATTACTCAAACTCTTAAGACCAATTGCGAGCTACTTCTTCATCTGCCTTTAACTGATCCACTAATTGATCAACTGAGTCAAATTTGGTCATATCTCGAATGCGATCGAGCCAATAAACCATGACGGTTTCCCCATAAATATCTTGATTAAAATCAAAAATATTGACTTCAAAACGTGCTTCTTCTCCATCAAAGGTCACATTTTTCCCGACACTAGCCATAGCACGATACTTCTGGCGTTGAATCTCAACATCAACGACATAAACGCCATCTGCTGGCATATAAGTACGGTCTAAAAGCACCAAATTAGCTGTCGGATAACCAATCGTACGACCACGAGCATTACCATGAACCACCATACCTCTCGACGGAAGTGGCGCCCCCAAAAGTTCTCCTGCTTCTTTCACATTTCCATCTAAAATAGCTTGACGGATACGTGTTGAACTAATCTTTCCTTTCTCATCTTCTACAGGTGGGACAATAATGACTTCTCCATCAAAGTAATCCTTTAAATCTTCTGCTGTTTTTTTGTCAGAACCAAATGTATAATCAAAACCTGCAACAATAATTTTGGCATTCATAGCCTTGATATAAGTTGCAAAAAATTCTTCTGCCGTGAGACTAGCAAATTGGCTACTAAAATCAAGGAGATATAATTCTTCTACACCTTCGCGTTTTAATTTTCTTTCACGTTCAGCAGGGTTCAAAATATGTAAAAATAGGTCAGGATGATAAGGCTCTAAAGCGATCTTTGGAGATTCATTAAAGGTCATAACGACGATAGGCAATAAATCCTTTCTCGCAGCCTTATTGGCAACACGAAATAATTCTTGATGCCCCTTATGTATACCATCAAAATAGCCGAGAACAACGACTGAATCAGATGGTGTGCCAATATCTTTTTGGTTTTTTATAGGAATAGTAATAATCATAAAATAATTATATCATAGCGATAGCTATTTCTGGAACAGAAAATCTGAAATGTCGTTTTTTTAACCTGAAATAGCCATTTTTGCAAAAGGCAGTACTGTTCAAAAAATAGTACAATAAAAAATGAATGATTGAATTGTACGCTATTCCTAATTTATTCTTATCGCATCACAGTTCATAATCATTCTTAAGTGAAAAACTATAATAGTTGAATAGCCTGCACTAATATCGTAAAAAGCCAGCATTTTCTGACGCTGACTTTTTAACTGTGAAAATTCTTTCTAAACTAGATTGCTTCTGTAACAAAACTACGGCTTTCAAGTACCTTAAGCATGGCATTAGCTGTATCTAGAGCTGTAAAGAGGGGCACTCCGTGTTCAATGGCTGAACGGCGAATCTGCTCACCATCTTCGTCAGCAGTTCGTTTGGTTCCTACTGTATTAATGATAGCTTGAATTCTTCCTTTACGAACAAAGCTTGGAATATCCTTATCGTCATCACCAATCTTACCAACAGGTTGGGCTTGCAATCCATGACTGGCAAAGAAGGCTGCTGTCCCTTCTGTCGCGAGGATACCATAGCCAATATTTTGGAAACGACGAGCCAAGTCCAAGGCTTCTTCTTTGGTATCATCAGCGATGGTAAATACAACGTTACCAAAAGTTGGCAAGTGTAAGTAAGAAGCTTCAAAGGCCTTATAGAGAGCTTTTTCCAAAGTCGTATCAGAACCCATAACTTCCCCTGTTGACTTCATTTCAGGACCAAGTAAGCTGTCTACCTTAGCTAGTTTGGTAAAGGAGAAGACAGGTGCCTTGATATGAACGCGAGTGCTTTCAGGGTAAAGTCCATCTTGGTAGCCAAGTTCTTCAAGTTTTTGACCAAGAATGAGCTTAGTCGCTACTTGAGCCATAGGGATATTGGTCACTTTAGAAAGAAATGGAACCGTACGACTGGCACGTGGATTGACCTCAATAACGTAGACTTTTTCATCCTTGATAACAAACTGGATGTTCATCATTCCAAGGCAGTTAAGACCGATTGCTAGGCGTTTTGTGTAGTCTGCAATGGTTTCCTGAACCTTTTGCGACAAGGTTTGTGGTGGGTAAACGGCCATTGAGTCACCTGAGTGGACACCGGCACGTTCGATATGTTCCATGATACCAGGGATAAGGACATTTTCACCGTCTGAAATGGCATCAACTTCACACTCTTGTCCAACGATATAAGAGTCGACAAGAACTGGGTGGTCTGGACTAGCCTTAACAGCAGTTCGCATGTAAGAACGAAGGTCTTCTTCGTTTTCAACGATTTCCATGGCACGTCCACCAAGTACATAAGATGGGCGGACAAGAACTGGGAAGCCAATCTTGCGAGCTGCAAGGACTGCTTCTTCTTCATTGGTAGCCGTTTGTCCTGGTGGCTGTGGAATATCCAGGTCTTTTAGAGCTTGCTCGAAGAGGTCACGGTCTTCGGCACGGTCTAGGTCAGCAACCTGTGTCCCCAAAATGGTCACACCTGCTTTTGCCAATGGCTCCGCAAGGTTGATAGCTGTTTGACCACCAAACTGAACGATAACCCCTTTTGGTTGCTCCAAGTCAATGACATTCATAACATCTTCGAATGTCAACGGCTCAAAGTAAAGCTTATCTGATACAGAGAAGTCTGTAGAAACGGTCTCTGGGTTTGAATTCATGATGATGGCTTCATAGCCAGCCGCCTGAATAGCCTTAACTGAATGAACAGTTGCGTAGTCAAACTCGACCCCTTGACCGATACGGATTGGACCTGAACCTAGGACAAGTACAGATTCTTTATCAGACTTGATAGATTCATTTTCCCAACCATAGGTTGAATAGAAATATGGCGTTTCAGAATCGAACTCTGCCGCACAAGTATCGACCATCTTATAAACTGGAACAATCTTGTTTTCCAAGCGAAGTTGACGAACGTGCTCAGCAGTCGTTTCCCAGAGTTCAGCAATCTTACGATCTGAGAAACCATTGAGTTTGGCTGTTTTCAAAATTTCTAGATTTTGTGGATGGGCACCTAATTCTTGCTCAATTTCAAAGATATGCAAGAGTTTATCCAGATAGAAGATATCAATCTTAGTCAATTCAGCAATCTCTTCAGGTGTATAACCACGACGAATAGCTTCTGATACATAGAAGAGACGATCGTCTTGGGCTTTCACAACCTTTTCAATCAAGTCATCATCTGAAACACTGGCAAGTTCTGGAATCTCGTTATGATGAACCCCAATTTCAAGGGAACGACAAGCCTTAAGGAGAGATTCCTCGATATTACGACCGATTGCCATGACTTCTCCAGTCGCCTTCATCTGGGTACCAAGACGGCGCTCACCTTTTTCAAACTTGTCAAATGGGAAACGAGGAATCTTAGCAACCACGTAGTCAAGGGCAGGCTCAAACATGGCATAAGTTGAACCTGTAACTGGGTTAATAACCTCATCCAAGGTCAAACCTACTGCAATCTTAGCAGCCAATTTTGCAATCGGATATCCTGTAGCCTTAGAGGCAAGGGCTGACGAACGTGATACACGAGGGTTTACTTCGATGACATAATACTTGAAACTGTGTGGGTCCAGGGCCAGCTGAACATTACATCCACCTTCAATCTTAAGGGCACGAATAATGCTCAAGCTTGCATCACGAAGCATTTGGTTTTCATAGTCTGACATGGTTTGCGCAGGGGCAAATACAATGGAATCCCCTGTGTGAATCCCAACTGGGTCAAAGTTTTCCATGTTACAAACAACCAAAGCATTGTCAGCTGAGTCACGCATCACTTCGTACTCAATTTCCTTGAAACCTGCGATTGAACGCTCAATCAAACATTGGGTAACAGGTGACAATTTCAACCCATTTTCAGCTATTTCACGCAATTCTTCCTCATTGGCACACATACCACCACCAGTACCACCAAGGGTAAAGGCTGGACGAACGATAACTGGGTAGTCAATTGTTGCTGCAAAGGCAACTGCTTCCTCAACTGTATTTACAATTTCTGATTCTGGAATGGGTTGTTCCAATTCTTCCATCAACTGTTTAAATAGGTCACGGTCCTCCGCTTGGTCAATGGCAGATAATTTGGTACCCAGAAGTTCAACACCAAGCTCATCTAGGATACCATTTTTAGACAATTCCATGGCCATATTAAGACCAGTTTGACCACCAAGGGTTGGTAGCAAGGCATCTGGACGTTCCTTACGAAGAATACGCGTTACAAACTCAAGTGTAATCGGTTCGATATAGACCTTGTCCGCAATCTCCTTGTCCGTCATAATGGTTGCAGGGTTTGAGTTAACCAAAACAACCTCATACCCTTCCTCTTTCAAAGACAAGCAAGCCTGGGTCCCAGCATAGTCAAACTCAGCAGCCTGACCAATAATAATCGGACCAGAACCAATCACCATAATTTTTTGAATATCAGTACGTTTAGGCATAGTTTATGATACAAAGCCCGTAAAGAACACAGTGAAAATAGGAAACTCGGTGCAGACGCCTTCAGCGTCAAGACGATGTTTATCTTTTTCACACAGTTCTTAGGGCGTGTTCACTTCCGCGAACAATGTATCTTCTCCTTTCTATTCGTCGCCTCACTGAGCGACATTAAATAAATTCTCCGACGATTTTTTAGCGAAACGATACTTTTCGGTAAAAAATCTAGTGCAGGGAGTTTTTAGTTCGCCTAATAGCGACTAAAAGAAACGACCTGCCTTTCTATTCGGCAACTCTCTGGCTGCCATTAAATAAGATACAAAGGACGAATAGAAAGCGATTGAATTTTAGGAAACCAAGGAAGGATTGACAATCCAAATTGGTTTCTCTAAATTCCAAGCTTTCCGTCCGAGTTTAGTTACATAAATTCTCCGACGAGCTTTTACTCGTTCTTAGTTTGATTGTTTAAAAGCTTCCATCATCTCTATAAACTCGTCGAATAGGTAGCTTGCGTCGTGTGGACCAGGGGCTGCGTCTGGGTGATATTGGACAGAGAAGGCAGGTTGATATCTGTGACGCACACCTTCAACTGACTTATCATTGATTTCTTCGTGGGTAATGATCAAGTGCTCTGGCAAATCTTCACGGCTAACTGCATAACCATGGTTTTGGCTAGTAAAGTCTACTCGTCCTGTTGCAATTTCACGTACTGCATGGTTAAAGCCACGGTGACCAAATTTCATCTTATAAGTCTTAGCACCATTTGCCATTGCAAAGAGTTGATGCCCCATACAAATACCAAAGATTGGGATTTTCCCTTGCACACCGCGAATCATGTCGAGTGCTTGTGGAACATCTTCTGGGTTACCTGGACCGTTTGACAACATAACTCCGTCAGGATTGAGATGGAGAATTTCTTCAGCCGTTGTCGAATAAGGAACAACCGTCACATTACAGTTACGCTTAGAAAGCTCACGTAAGATTGAGTGCTTGAGACCAAAGTCCACTAGCACCACGCTCAAACCAACTCCTGGAGCTGGATATGAAGTTTTAGTAGAAACCTGCTTGATATTATCTGTAGGCAAGACTGTTGCTTGGAGCTGGTCAGTTACATGGTCCATGCTGTCCCCAACATGGGTCAAGGTTGCACGCATAGTGCCATGCTTACGGATAATCTTGGTAAGAGCACGCGTATCAATACCTGAAATACCCGGAATTTTCTTGGCTTTCAAAAATTCATCCAGCGTCATTTGATTTCGCCAGTTGCTTGCTCTACGTGCTTCTTCGAAAACAACGACTCCCTTACAAGTTGGAATGATGGATTCATAATCATCACGGTTAATTCCATAATTTCCTACCAAAGGATAAGTAAAGGTCAAGATTTGTCCATTATAAGACTGGTCTGTAATGGATTCTTGGTAGCCGGTCATCCCTGTATTAAAGACAATTTCGCCTGTTACATCAATATCTGCTCCGAAGGCCTTGCCTTCAAAAACTGTGCCATCTTCTAATACTAGAAGTCTTTTTGTCATATTTTCACCTCTCGTGGACGCTCACTGGCGTCTTTTAACGTCTTGTGTTTTAGTTGGCGTTTCTACTCGCCAGTACGGATTCTAAGATTGCCATTCTAACAAAGACACCATTGGTCATTTGTTGGACAATCCGTGATTTTGGTGCTTCAACCAAGTGGTCTGCGATTTCTACATCACGGTTGACTGGAGCTGGGTGCATGAGGATTGCTGTTTCTTTCAAACGGTCATAACGTTCTTGAGTCAAGCCATGTTGGGCATGGTAGTCTTCTTTTGAAAAGACAGCTCCACTATCATGGCGTTCATGTTGCACACGGAGAAACATCATGACATCCACCTGATCAATGATTTCATCAATGGTTACAAACTGTCCATAGTCTGCAAACTCTTGACTTCTCCATTCCTCAGGTCCAGCAAAGTAAAGTTCAGCTCCCAAGCGTTTCAAAATCTGCATATTGGATTTGGCAACGCGTGAATGGTCCAAGTCACCTGCAATCGCAACCTTGAGACCCTCAAAGTGGCCAAATTCCTCATAAATAGTCATCAAATCCAGCAAGCTTTGGCTAGGGTGTTGTCCCGAACCATCTCCACCATTGATGATGGAAGTCGTAATCGTCGGACTAGCAATTAACTCTCTGTAGTAATCAACCTCTGGGTGGCGAATCACACAGACATCCACTCCTAAAGCAGACAGAGTCAAAATGGTATCATAAAGTGTCTCCCCTTTATTAACTGAACTAGTCTTCACATCAAAGTCAAGTCGTTCCAATCCCAGTTTAATCTCTGCCACTTCAAAGGACTTATGCGTCCGTGTAGAATCCTCAAAGAAAAGATTGGAAACAATCGGGTGGTCTTCATAGGGAAGCTGGGCTCCATTTTTAAACTCAATTCCTCGCTTGATCAATTTCATCACTTGATCGACAGTGAAGTCTTCCATGGACACCACATGGTTCAATGCTTGTTGATTTTCTGACATGGCTACTCCTTTAGCTTTCTAAGCTTCTTCAGTAATCAGAACTCTGTCTTGGCCATCAAGTTCTGCCATCTCCACGATGATTTCTTCAGAACGACTGGTTGGGATATTTTTTCCAACGTAATCTGGACGGATTGGCAATTCTCTATGTCCACGATCGACTAGAACTGCTAAACTCACGCGCGCAGGACGACCATGACCGACAATATTATCAATAGCAGCGCGAATGGTACGACCTGTATAAAGCACATCATCCACCAAGATAACTTCACGGTCTGTCACATCCACTGAAACCAAAGAGGTATCTTCTCCACTTTTAATATCATCACGGAAAGGTTTGGTATCCAATTCCACAACAGGAACTGAAAGATTTTCTAGTTGCTCCAAACGTTCTTGAATTCGGTGGGCGATAAAGACACCGCGAGTTTTAATACCAGCCAAGACGATCTTATTCAAATCTTTGTTACGTTCGATAATCTCATAGGTAATACGCGTAATCGCTCGTTTGACGGTCAATTCGTCTACAACTTCTTTTGTCTTCATGACAAACCTCCAAAAAGAAAAGTCTCCTTAAACAAGGAGACTTGAAATGTATAGCCAAGCGAGCCCTACTGCAAACAGTATAGACTTCACCCTTCTACTTTATCGCGCTCCTTGCCTGCCTCACGGGACAGGTTTAAAGGAATATTTAGTTATCAAATACTATAGCACAAAGTAGACCTAAAATCAAGCAAAAACTTTTGAGCCCCCATCTTATAAATTGCTAAAATCATATAACTGTGGGTACTGGTCACACTCTGGATTTTTAGGATGACAAATAGCTCTTCCAAAATAAATCATGGCCTGATGGGCAGCTAACCACTGCTCCGGTGGCAAGATATCCATGACCCGCTTTTCCACCTCAAGAGGTGTCGCTGATTTTTTGACGATATCGTGGTGTTTGCTAATACGCTCCACATGAGTATCCACTGCAAAAGCTGGAATCCCAAACCCCACACTCATAACAACATTGGCTGTCTTGCGACCAACACCTGCCAAACTCTCCAATTCCTCACGTGTCTGAGGGACTTGACCATCAAAATCGTCTAGTAACTGCTGGGCACATTTTTTAAGGAATTTAGCCTTGTTCCGATACAGGCCCAGGCGAGAAATGTGTGAAGCAATCTCACTCTCTGTCGCTACAGACATGGCTTGTGGCGTTGGAAAGGCAGCAAAGAGACCTGGTGTGGCCTTATTTACTGCTGCGTCTGTTGTCTGAGCTGACAACATGACCGCAACCAAGAGTTCAAAATTATTGGTAAAATCAAGACTAGGCTTAGCATCTGGAAACAGAGCAATGATTTCTTCTAGCACTTTTCGTGCTCGTTTTTTTGACAAAACCATTATTCGTCCCCATCAAATAGTCCTTGTAAGCCAGCAAAAGGACTGTTTTCTTCTTTCTTAACTGCTTGTTGAGCTTGGTATTCTTCCTCTGTCATGATTTGCCAGTCATTTCCTGACACAAATCCTTGACCAGCTTCTTCTTCAGCTGTCAAGACCTTGATAGGGATATTAAGCAGGATATTGTCTGACACGCTCTCAGCAAGGTCAAGTTCTCCATTTTTGATAGGCAAGACCAAATCATCATCTAGAACTTCTTGATCTAGCTGGTTAGTTGCGCCTTCCATGAAAACTTCCGTGACTGGATAAGATTCAACTAACTCAACTGGCTCCATACTGCGACTTGAAGCAAGAACAATGGTATAAGATAGTTGATAATCTAAGAAATACATACGGTCTTCATACTGTACTTTCCCAACTGCAAGGATATCTTTTACATCTAAAATTTCTTGATTGCGTGCACGCAGATCTGCGGCTAAGTCTAACGTTTGTTCAAAATGCAAGCCCTCAGACTGCTTACGAATTTCTTGAATATTTAATTTCATACTTCCTCCATAAAGATTTACTCTCTTGATTATACCATGAAAAGGCTACAAATCAGCCCACCAAACTTTGTAATTAAAATTTAAATTTTTGACATATTCACTATTATGTTTTTGTTTTTCAATGCTATACTATAGACAATAATACATCAGAGCAAGGAGGATGCTCACATGGAAGATAAAGAACTCATTACTAATGCTTACCACTCGTATTTTAGAGGTATTTTAGAGATTTGAATTTCCAGTTTTCTGTTGACAAAATATCCTGAAAGGTATAGGATAGAGGTACCAATACTCGGAGGTAAGTGAGACATGAACAACTAAGTCTATCAAATAAAGAACCTTTATTTAGTAGATCTTGTTTTTGTCTCTTTTTGTGTGCTCTTTTATGCTCTTTCTTCTGGCATTTTATACTCAATGAAAATCAAAGATCAAACTAGGAAGCTAGCCGCAGGTTGCTCAAAGCACTGCTTTGAGGTTGTAGATAAGACTGACGAAGTCAGTTACATATATCTACGGTAAGGCGACGCTGACGTGGTTTGAAGAGATTTTCGAAGAGTATTAATAGAGTTTTTTGACATAGACTTTGGGCTCTACTAGGTAAAGTAGAGCTTTTTGTTATGCACTATCAACATTCTAGAAAGGGCAATCATATGATAAAAATCAATCACCTGACCATCACACAAAACAAAGATTTACGAGACCTTGTCTCTGATCTCAGCATGACCATCCAAGACGGAGAGAAGGTCGCTATTATTGGCGAAGAAGGAAATGGCAAATCAACCTTGCTTAAAACTTTAATGGGGGAATATTTGTCTGATTTCACTATCAAGGGAGACATCCAGTCTGACTATCAGTCACTAGCCTATATTCCTCAAAAACTTCCCGAGGAGCTGAAAAAGAAAAGTCTACACGACTACTTCTTTTTAGATTCTATTGATTTAGACTACAGTATCCTCTATCGTTTGGCTGAGAAATTGCATTTTGATAGCGATCGTTTCGCTAGCGACCAAAATATTGGCAGTCTATCAGGGGGCGAAGCTTTGAAAATTCAGCTCATCCATGAGTTAGCCAAACCCTTTGAGATTCTCTTTTTAGATGAACCTTCAAATGACCTGGACCTTGAAACAGTTGATTGGCTAAAAGGTCAGATTCGAAAGATTCGGCAAACCGTTATTTTCATCTCCCATGATGAAGACTTTCTTTCTGAAACGGCAGATACTATTGTCCACTTGCGACTGGTCAAGCACCGAAAAGAAGCTGAAACTCTAGTAGAGCATTTAGACTATGAGAACTATAGTGAGCAGAGACAGGCTAATTTTGTCAGACAAAGTCAGCAAGCTGCTAACGACCAGAGAGCCTATGACAAAACCATGGAAAAGCATCGCCGAGTCAAACAAAACGTAGAAACTGCTCTTCGAGCTACCAAAGACAGTACTGCTGGGCGACTATTGGCTAAAAAAATGAAAAATGTTCTCTCTCAAGAAAAACGCTTTGAAAATATAGCTCAGTCCATGACCCAAAAACCACTTGAAGAGGAAGAAATCAGACTTTTCTTCTCAGACATTCAACCATTACCGGCATCTAAAGTCTTAATCCAACTGGAAAAAGAAAATTTGTCCATTGACGACCGAGTTTTAGCTCAAGAACTACAACTAACTGTCCGTGGGCAAGAAAAAATCGGTATCATCGGCCCAAATGGTATTGGGAAATCAACTCTGTTAGCCAAATTACAGCAACTTCTTAATGATAAAAGAGAGATTTCGCTTGGTTATATGCCACAAGATTACCACCAAAAACTGCAATTAGATTTATCACCAATAGCCTATCTCAGCAAAACTGGGGAAAAAGAGGAACTGCAGAAAATCCAATCTCACTTAGCCAGTCTCAATTTCAGTTATCCAGAAATGCAGCATCAAATTCGCTCCTTATCTGGCGGGCAACAGGGAAAACTCCTGCTTTTGGACTTAGTCTTGCGCAAACCAAACTTTCTCCTTCTGGATGAGCCAACACGAAACTTTTCTCCAACTTCTCAACCCCAAATCAGAAAACTCTTTGCAACCTATCCAGGCGGTATCATCACTGTTTCTCATGACCGTCGTTTCTTAAAAGAGGTCTGTACGAGTATCTATCGTTTGACAGAAAATGGTTTGGAAGTCGTTGATTTAGAAGATTTATAAATTTGCAACATAGCATATAGGCTGAGCAAAAACGCAATTTCAGGATAAAAGAGAGTAAATCTTCCCATAATAAAACGCATAATATCAAGTTTTTTTGTACTGATATTATGCGTTTTGTAATTTTAAAGACTTTTTGCCCAGCCTCTCTTCTAATCTACACTTCAAGATTGTAGACAAAAATAAATTGATAGTTCTGTAGATCTACTTTTATAAAAACTTAATGCATATAGATAAATCGAAGATAATGTTCTTGTTTAGGACTATTTATAAATTTTATCAACTAAATAGACTCTTCATCAAGATTAGATACTAGTATTCTAAAATAGACATTTTCTTTTTTATAGTAGATTGAATTTGAACTAGTCCACCGAGGTATCTAAAACATTGTTAGAAATTGGTTTGAATTCCCTAATCAATTTGTTCAGTTTTTATTTCATTTTACTATATCAAGATATGTAAAAGAAACCTAATCACTTACCTTTTTCTTTAAAAGATTCATATATTTTTTTATATAAGTCTTTTATATCTTTTTTCTGAGAATTCAACTCTTCTTTACCATAGTCAAAATTTGCTACTACAAATCCCTCGTCAGCATCAGAAAAAGTAAAAAACTCTATTTCAATTAGTTTATTATGCTTAGAGTCCTCTATAGTGTCTCCTAAATCATTATTGAATTTCTTCACTTCTTCTTCACGAACTCCGAACCCCGTAGCAGCTCCATTTGCAATAATGTTTGAAAATACTTCTTCTGAAGACGCTACTTCTTTCACAGTTATGAAGTATGTAGCTTCTTCCGTTTCTACTTGTTTCACTTTATTCCATTTTTCTGTATCACTAGAAGAAACCGTAAAAACGGTTAACTCCACCGTTGGTTTATTAGTATTTTCTTTTTTGATCATTTGTTTTCCAAAGAAGAAAATAGCAAGTAGCCCAGCTACAAAGATCAAAGCGATATAAATTATCTTTTTCATACATTATCCCCTATATCTTTCATATCAATGATCACATCAACTTTTTTATAGACAGCTGGATCGTGAGTCGCTATAATAACATATTTGTCTTCATCTCTTTCATTTAATAATAAACGAATGATTTCTTTTCCAATCTCACCATCTAAAGCTCCTGTGGGTTCATCTGCTAAAATAATTTTACGTGGTTTCATTAACATTCTGGCAATAGCTACACGTTGAGCCTGCCCTCCAGACAATTCATATATTTTTTGATGTAAATAGTCGCTCGACAGCCCTACTTTTTCAAGTACATCAGTTATTGTTTTTTTGTCTTTAGTGATAAGGCTCAGATTATCATATACTGTTTTGTTATCTATTAAAGAATAATTCTGAAATACATATCCAACAGTATTTTTAAAAAAAATTCTTTCTTTTATCTTCCAAATATCTTGTTTATCAACTAAAACATTCCCACTGTCAATTTTTTCTAATCTTCCTATAATATTAAGAAGGGTGCTTTTACCGGAGCCAGAACCTCCAATCAATGCATAGCTTTTTCCAGATTCAAATATTAAATTTAAGTCTGTAAAGATCTTCTTTGAGCCGAAACTCTTTGAAACGTTCAAAAGGTCAATTGTCATGATTCATCTCCTTTTAAAATTTTAGTGTAGCTTTCAGATAATTTCCTAAAACTCATTATGATTGACAGCATCAAAACTAGTATAGAAGCAAGACCAATATATAGCAGCTCTATTTGCCCTGTCATAAGAAATGTAAATAGGATAACCATTGTAATAATCATCATAAAGTACTTGAGACTTGAAATTGCTATATATGTTTTTGACAGACCCAAAATAATTTTTTTCACATATTCATTTTGTTTTAGGGCAATATAAAGTTGGACATATTGATAAATGAGTATAAAGACAATACTGTAAATTATCTTTTGTAAGATTTGTGAAAGTAAAATTTGGTGCTCTAAGGATTGAATCTTTAATTTCACAATTTGGTAAACATCTACTGGATTCATTGAGAAATTCAACGGGACAGTCATCTCATTTATTTTTTTTACCGCTTCAGGACTAAAAAGAGATTTATATAGTATGTTACTAGCCAAAGAAAACTTATTATTTTCCATCATTTTGTCCGTATCTAACACAACAACTATATTATCTTTGCTATCTGCTACATTTGCCAGCGGTAAAATATCTTTCATTTTAAGATTATTATCAGCATCCTCATTAAAATAAAAAATTTTTTCCCCATCAGGAATTATTTGAACTGCAAGCTGTTCTCTTGTATAGTCTGTTCCAATAAATTGTTCTGCTACAACTGTATTCTCAATAGATTTCTGGTTTTCTTTCCATTTCTCAGGAATATAGATGGTTGCTATCTTATTATCTAAAAGATGATAGTTTGTTCCATTCACTTTATTTTGTAGGTTAGCACCTGTTTGATTAATATAAATCAACTCTTTATTTATTTCTGGATTCGTTATCCCGTCATTTTCTAATTGTTTAGAAAAATTTTCTATAACATGTGAAGTTTTCATGAAATCTGGAACATAGGCCGAAGATCGTTCTATATATAAAAAATCTAAGTTTTTTAAGGCAGCAACTATCTGTAGATACTTACCATCTGAATCACTAACTTCTCCATTTTTAGCAGAGTTACTTTCAATTCCAAGGAATTCAATCCTTCTCCAGTCTTTTACTGTGTCCCATGGTACTAAATTCTGTATCTGGATGTTGATACTGGATTGACTACTCTTTGTTTCTTGTAAAAAAATTCCTGATACAACGATAATAATCGAAATAATGGCAAGCCATACGACAAAAATAAGCTTGTTTTTTGCCTTGTTTTTGATAATTTCAATGGGCTTTTCAATCTGAATTGTCAACCAAAATAAAACAAAGGTGATGAGATCAACGATTTGAAATAATATAAAATTCGTTAAAAGCAGAGAGAAAAATAACTTAGAACTATAAGTGAAGAGACCATTCCCCAAAAAAGAACTGTAAGAAATCATCAATAAAGCCATCATAATCAGTTCAAAAATAAGAGAAATGCCATACTCTCTTCTTAGATCGTATACAGGCAATCCCAAAGAACGTCGTATCACTCCTTCTTTAATCTGCTTCGTTCTAACAACAAATAACACAACTAATAAGGTTAAGTAAATTGACCCCATTAACAGTATTCTTAAAGTTCCAGTAAATTGTAAGATTCCTCCTATATACCAAGGATAAGCCATATAGACTGTTTGTAGTCCAGTCATCGTAAGTGGTTTCAAACTGTCTATATTTATTTTTCCAAGGGTGTAATACATCCCTATTATTGGTGCTGACTTTAATTGTTCATTATTTACATCATCGACATTTACATACTTCAACTGACCAGAACTCTGAACCACCGGCTTGTAAATGGTAACATTTTCCGTTTTTGATAGGTCACGAATCATTTCGTAAATTTCGTTATTAGAAAGATTACTTTTTCCTTGGATAGAAAAAGCACCATCAATTGGTAAAGGTATGGGAGTTTCGGTATCGCTGATAGTGATCAGACCAATTGCAGCAATCAAACAAAAGAAGAATCCAATGATACATAATTTTAATTTCATAAGCACTTCCCCTATCCTTTCATTGGGACTATTGTTTTCATAAATTATTTTTAAAATCTATAATAATCTCAATATGCATTTAAGCGAAAATTGTTTCAAGATTTTTTCTTGAAATGTCTATCTATAATCTTTTTTATCGCGAACTTTAACGTTCCCCAAATATTCGTTACTGAAGACTCTGAACTAATATTATTTGAAGAACTAACAAAGTAATTCGAATAACCATAGCTATCACTTACACCATACTTCCATAAATCAATAATCAGATATAGAACTGGGATTGCTGTAGTTGCACTACCAACACTAGCTGTAATAGCAAAGCTAAAACTTAAACAACTTGTAGCAAGCAAAATGAACTTCTTCTTAGTAAATTTTTTGTATTTTACTTCTCCTTGAATTATAATATTTGAAAAAACTCAGTAATAATTCTCTATTCTAAAATCGAACACATTTATTTGTAAGTGTTTACAACATTAATTTAATACTAATATTTTAGTTTGTCAAGTATCTTTAGTATATTTTTTTAGGAAAATAGGGGAGATATCTGTAAAATAAGAATTTGGAAAATAAACTCATGTCAATCTACGTTCTTCAGTAAATGAGCATAGTCATAGTACAATCCAAAAATGAACGTTCAACCCTAATTACTTCTAGGTTAGAATTTTTAATCCCTCTTTCTAACTACATGCTTCTTGGATATTTCTGGACTTCCAAACTAGAGTCAGGTCTAATATAATAGTTTGAATTTAAAACAGTACAACATGACTTCTAAAACATGAAATTAATTTGAATTTCCCAATCTATTTGTTCGCATCTTATTTCAATCTGTTATAAATTCCCTCAACTTACTAGTTTTCATTAGGATGGGAAAAAACTACTTCTAACTATCAAAAAACGAGCACCTCCTCAGTTGGAAATGCTCGTTTTCTTATGTTGCCATGGTTTATAATTACAATGAGAAATGGGAAACAGCCTTGAATGGCAAAATCTACTAGATCTCCGACTACCAACTTTTTTATTCTACTGGTTTTTCTTGATTTCCAGTACTTGTTGTAGATTCTGTTGTTTCCTTTTCTGAAGTTGATTCATCTGGTTTAGAATCTCCTGTGTTGCTTGGTTTGTTTTCCTCCCTTGCAGTTTCACTGTTAGATTCTGCAGCTGCGTTTGGTTGGCTCTCAGCACTGATCTTATCACCATTTGCTTCAGCATTTGTTGCTGGAGTTGCATCTTCACTCGCACTTGATTTTGACTTGATTTCTTGATTCAAGACCAGAATAGCTTTTGTCAATTCAAGTAAAGCAGCTTTATCTTTACTCTTGGCAGAAAGTTGATCTAGTAGAGCATCCACTTTATCAAAGTCTGCATCAGAACCCTTATTGTTTTCTAAATAAGCGTGAAGTGACATGAGAATATCGTAGAGTTTTTGATAGAGTACAAGTGTCTGAGGGTCTTGCTCAGCATTTTCCTTCTCTTGTTGAAGGGCACTAGCGATACGAGTCAAGACATCTTTCGCCTGACTGTTTACTTCATCCAAGTCTGCATCTGCCTTATTTGTAGCAGCTTTGAGATTTTCTACTTCTTCTGCCAAGGATTGTCTGATACCTTCTTCTTGGATTTGTTCCAAGAGTTGAGTTGCCTTGCTCAAGAGGCTTTCTACTTCTTCCTTGCTAACATGATTGACATGTTCTTCAGGCATAAAGTCTCCGTACAATTCTTTCAAAAAGCCATAAATAGCTGTCTTGGCAGTTTGATTATCAACTTTTTCAGTATCTAGAACTGTCTGACTTGATTTCGCAGTAGTTGGCTGAGCTTTCAAAGCTTCTTCCACTTCTTGTTTTGCCTGATAGATGCTTGGGAATAATTTGTTCAATTCTGCTGCCTTAAGGAAGGATTGAGATTGATACAAGGTCCAAGTCAACTGAGCTACTTTGTTTCGAAGTTCATCACTCAAACGACCGTCATTTACGTGTTCGTAGAAGTACTTGATGTATTCTACAGTTGTAACACCTGTTCGATCATTAAAGTCTTGAAGAGCTTGAAGTTGTGATTCAACCGCTGCTAAACCAGCCTCATCTTTAGCCAACTTAGCTTCCTGGAGTCGAACGAGAAGGTCTTTCTTAGGAAGTCCATAAGAATCTGTATCTAGTGTATTGATTTTATCAATCAAGGCCTGATATTTCTTATCTAGAGCGCTTGTTTTAACAGGCTTGACACTTTCATCAATATGGATATATTGCTTATCAAAGAGATCCAGTGTTGCAAGATAACCTGCTGTAGAGTTAGTTGCCAGTTTCTTCATGTTTTCAGTAAACTGACCTAAAGCTAACTCGATCTGTCTTTGTTCGATAGGTTTGTCTTTATAGATGTTTCTGCTTTCAGCTAGAAGTTGATCTACTTTTGCCAAAACTGCCTTCTCATCAAAAGCTCCAGGTTGGTAGTTGGATTGTAGAGCTGGAATTTTATTTTTCAAAGCCACTTCATAGCCCTTGGTTTGAACCTTGATGTAGTGATTGTGGTCACCATGAGGGATCACAAAACTACCATTTTCTACCTGCAAACTATAAGGAGACACACCATCACGTAAGGCAGTCGTATAGAGTTCATTTAAGAAATCAAGTTCTGGATTTCCAGTTTGAAGAGGAATCCGAACGTGTTCCTTACGAACAGCGTAAGGATGAATATGAGTTGGATCGTAGGCTTGGTCTGGATTTCCAAAGACAAAGAATCCGTTGGAAATTCTAATAGCTTCAAGTGGCACACCATAGGTCTTAGAAATATAAGCAATTTTTTCTTCATCGCTAGCATCTCTTGAGAAAGACTCTACCGTTTTAGCAAGAGGTTTTACAAGTTCTGCATCATGATGTGTTTTCAAATGATCCTGAGCTGCCTTAATTTGGTCTGCTGTCAAATCCTTCTTGAAGAAGTAATGATTATGGTCACCATGACTCATGATAAATCCTGATTCATCTTCTGCAATAATTCGATTAGCATCAAAGCCGTGACTATCTTCTTCATGTTCCTTATGTGAAGCACCTGGATTGGTTGGAAGAGATGGCGAAGGTGTTGCTAGACCATTGTTTGAATGAGTCGGTTGTCCAATTTGGTTCGATTTTAGAATGTAATGGAAATGATCGCCATGTCTTACAATATAAGCTGTAGCTGTTTCTTCAACGATATCTTTTGGATTAAAGATATAGCCATCAGAAGTTGAAGAGAGTTCCTTACTTATCGTTGAAGAAGAAGGATTGTTTGAAAGACTTCCTAGTCTAGACGCTACTTCATGAGGTTTTTCATTTGTAGAGACCGTAGAACCAGTTCCACCGATAGGCACCATTCTAGCAATCTTTTCTTCTAAAGCAGAGAGCTTGCTGTAAGGAATAAAGTGATAATGGTCGCCATGCGGAATCGCAACTCCATTCGGTGTACGACTGACAATCTTAGCAGGGTCAAAGACTAAGCCATCTGATTCACTGTAACGTTGGTCGCTAGGTGAATCATAGAGTTCTTTCAATAGACTTTGGAGATTGTCAACTTTGCTTTCTGGCTTGCTAGTTGATCCGTGTGCTACAGATTGCGTGTTATTGTCACTAGCCACTGAAGAATAGCTTAACTGACTCGGTTGCGTATTTTTGCCCGCTAGATGAGCTTTGGATGCTGCTAATTCACTAGCAGATAAATCACTTTTTGGAATGTAGTGATAGTGACCACCGTGAGGAACGATATAAGCATCACCGGTATCTTCGATAATATCAGCTGGATTAAAGACATAACCATCATCTGTCGTATAGCGTCCTTGAGATCTTGCTACAGAAACATCAGAGCTGACCTTCTCCTTATCTTTGACATGTTCTTGTTTTTGACGGTTGATTTCATCTTTGGTTCGAACATTATCAGCATGAGCTACATCTTTCAAATAGACATAGTATTTTCCATCGACCTTGATGATATAACCACCCTTTACCTCGTTGACAATATCTCCATCCTTAAGTTGGTAATTTGGATCCTTCATCAGAAGTTCTTCACTAAAGAGGGCATCATAAGGAACTTTCCCGTTATAGTAATGATAGTGATCACCGTGTGACGTCACATATCCCTGATCTGTAATCTTAATAACAATTTGCTCGGCCTGAATTCCTTCTTTTTGGCTAACCTGATCTGGTGTCAGGTTTTCAGTTTTCTGACTTGACTGACTGCCATCCACATAAGAGACACGATTATTGTCCTTATCTTCCTGCGAGAGATGCTGATTTAGCGCATAAGCACACAGACTCAAGGACACGATGACAGCTGATCCGACTGCTATATACTTTTTACTGAATTTCATAAATTCCTCATTTCAATAAATGATGAAGCTTTTTCTTAACTTCTTTTTCTCGGTTAAACAGTTTTTTCTAAACTGGTTATTTAACCAATTAATTAACCAGTAAATAGTTTACCTTTTTTAAGTTTATCTGTCAAGATTTTTATATCATTTTAAAAAATAAAAGCCAGTATTGCTACTGACTCTTACATCATTTTGATTTAATAGGATAAACTTATGCTTCTGGTTTCGTCGTTACTGACTCACTACCTTTTTAACAAAGCAAGTAATTTTTCTGCTTCTGCCATGATACCATTATTATCCATGGTTTGAAGACTCAAGTTATTTCGTAAACCAGCTAGGGTTTCTGTCGCATTGGCTTTCAAACCAGCATCCGTTACTTTATCAAGTAAAGTTTCTACTTCTTTAAGCTTGGCTTCTACTTTTTCAGTCTCTACTTGAGGGACTTCATCTTCGTCTGTTTTATCTTTAGACTCCTCCGCTGTCTCTTCTTCATCAGTACTCGGTTTATAAAGATTATCTACTGAAGGATTTAAAGCAGCGTGATTCTCTTTTTCATCAGATTCAGGGCGAGTTGGCTCACTTACTTCATCATGTTCCTTATTTTCATTATGTTTACCGTCTTGGTCTGCCTTATTTTTACGAACATGGTCGCTGGCATTTCCCCAACCATTATCTGAGTGAGGACGTTCTTCAGGATGTTCAACATAATATTTTACAGTCGCAAAGAGATCCTCAAGGCTATAACCCTTAGGTGCTTCATAGAGTCCTTCGTCAAACCAACCAAATTTAATATTATGGTAATGGTCGTAATGAGGTATAATTAAGCTACCATTTTTAACTTCAACAGTATGTTGTAGATTGTAAGGAATATGATCAAGTGGGACCTTCTTAGCTGCTTTCACTTTATTATAGATTGCTTCTACTCCTTTAACCTCAGTATTTCCTGAACCCTGATTCTCTGTTGAAGGAGGTGTCAAACCTTTCTCTTTAGCATAAGCCTGGGCTGCCACTCTTTCAGCTTCAGACAAGCTCTCTTTCTTAATCCAGTGACTATGGCTCATATGTGGAGTTACATAAGCATCTCCCTCATCACTGGTAATATCACGAATGTCAAAGATATAGCCATCTTCTGTTGTATACTTACCTGCTAATTTCGCTAATTTAATTTCATCGTCTGTATAAGCAATTTGAGAATTTGGCTTACCAAGACGTTCTGGATGGGTAATTGGTGCTAGGAATGCCAATAAATCATCTACCAATTTTCCTTTATTAGAAGATTCATCATTCAAGCGCTCTGCTAATTTGTCTAAGGCTTGGAAATCAGAAGTACGACCCTTATTTTCATACAAGGCTTTATGAGCCTCGGCCAATAAATTATATGCTTTATCATAAAATTCTTGGTCACGAGGAGCGACATTTTCTTTCTTCGCAACTAGGGCATGTGTCTCTTGAGTTTTCTTAGACAAGAGATTTTCAATAGCGTCAACCTTATCCTTAGCCAAGTCTTTAGCTAGAACATAACGACTGACTCCCTTATCCTCGAAAATATAACCGTCGCCAACTTTTCTAACAACCTGATTGACATCAAGTTCAGTCGGTTTATTTTCCACTGGTGCTAGAGGTTTGGTAGTAGGAGCTGGTTTCAGAGGAGTAACACTTGGCAAGACACCGCCATTTTGTCCCTTAACAACTATCATACGAGCCAATTTTTCTTCCAGCGGTGACATTTGTGAATAAGGAATAAAGTGATAATGGTCTCCATGAGGCACTGCAACACCGTTAGCTGTACGTTTGATAATTTGTGCCGGATCAAAGACTAAGCCATCCGATTCCACATGTCGTTCTGACAAAGGTTTGGCATACAATTCACGTAAAAGTGTTGGAATATCTTCCCCTTGATTTTGATGATAAGTTGGAGTGACAGTCAGATTAGGAGTCTCTGGCAAACTTGGTTGAGTTGGTTTAGCATTATCACTACTTGGTTTACTTGAACTTATAGCAGAATGTGAGCCCTGTTTACCATTCCAATAAGCTTGAGCAGCAGCTAATTCTCCTGCTGACAAATCACTCTTAGGAATATAGTGGAAATGATTGCCGTGAGGGACAACAAAAGCATCACCTGTATCTTCAATCACATCTGTCGGATTAAAGACATACCCATCATCCGTTGTATAGGCGCCTCCAGTTCCTCGATTTGGTGCCTGCGTATTGAGATTAAAGTTTGGTTTAATCGTTGAACTTGGTGTTGAACTTGTTTTCTCAGGGCTACTTGGCTTCGTATTATCAGAATGACTTTGAACTGGCTGACCTCCAATTGGCAGATTTCGAGCCAATTTTTCTTCCAAGGCAGACATTTGTGAATAAGGAATGAAATGGAAATGATCTCCGTGAGGAACTGCCACACCATTGGCAGTACGTTTTGTAATCTGTGCCGGGTCAAATACCAATCCATCAGACTCCACATGACGTTGGCTAAGTGGCAAGGCGTACAATTCTTGAAGGAGACTAGCTAAATCCTCATTTTGACTCTCAGGAGCTTTGGCAGAATCTTGAGAAGCCTCAGATGGACTCGTTCTCATACTAAATCTTCTTTCAGCTCTGCTTGAACGGTATTCAACCGTACTTAATTGACCGCCTTTTCCAGATAAGAAGGCTTGGGCAGCGGCTAATTCACTAGCAGACAAGTCACTTTTAGGAATATAGTGGAAGTGATTGCCATGAGGTACGATATAGGCATCACCCGTATCTTCGATGATATCAGATGCATTGAAGATATACCCATCATCCGTTGTATAACGTCCTTGAGCTCTGGCTGCAGCAACAGCATTATCTGTGCTTGCATTATGATTATGACTATGTTCCTGCTTCTGACGTTTAATCTCTTCTTTTGTACGAATATTGTCCGCATGAGCCGCATCTTTAAGGTAAACATAGTATTTCCCGTCTACCTTAATCACATAGCCACCCTTGATTTCATTGACAATGTCTGAATCCTTCAACTGATAATTCGGATCTTTCATGAGGAGTTCTTCACTGATGATGGCATCATAAGGAACCTTCCCATTATAGTAATGATAATGGTCTCCATGAGAGGTCACATAGCCTTGATCCGTAATCTTGATAACAATTTGTTCGGCGTTGATTCCCTCTCTTTTACTGACTTCATCTGGTGTCAAATTTTCTGCCTTTTGACCAGCCTGATCACCATCTATATAAGCAACTCGATTCGAATCTTTCTTAACTTGTCCAGCTTGGTAACGACCAAGCTCGTAGGAACAAACACTTAGGGCAAGAACTGCCACTGAACCTGCTACATATTTTTTATTGATTTTCATTCTTTCCTCATTTCAATTCTTCTGCTAGAACACTCATATTTTCTTCAAGATTTTCTAGATAAGTCTTGTCATTTTGTGGGTCAGCCTCTAAAGGATTCAGAGTTTTAAGACCCACACCTGTTGATTTGACAAGAGTTTCAGCTACTTTTGAAGAAGCGTTACTTTCTGTAAAAATCGTTTTAACCTTATATGTTTTAACAAATTCCTGAATTTCAGTTAGTTGTCTTGGACTTGGTTCTTGTTCAGGAGAGATACCTGCAATACCCAATTGATTAAGTCCAAATCGCTTAGCTAGATAAGAAAAGGCTGTATGTTGTGTTACAAAGGTTTTCTGACTCGCTTTTTCAAATTTAGGTTGGAATTTCTTAGTCAATTCCTGAGCTTTTTTGATAAAGGCTTGCGCATTTTTCTGGTAAGTTTCTTTATGCTCACTATCCACCTCTGAAAGTTTGTCAGCGATAATTTGCGCTTCTTCGCCAGCTTTTTCTGGATCTAGCCATGTGTGAGGGTCATAGAGCGTTTTTTCATCAACTCCATCCCCTGCTTCCACATCTTCTAGCCCTGGGACGCGGTCTAAAGTCATTCCCTCTGAAGCCTCTAAAACCTTGACTTTAGATTTTTTTAGATTGGGATCTAAACTTCCTGCCCAAGATTCGAGCGTATGAGAATGATAAACAAAGACGTCTGCATCATAGATGGCCGCGATGTCATTTGCTGAAGGTTCAAAGGAGTGAATCCCACTACTTGACTGAATCATCCGAACATCATTCAAATCACCAGATATCTCTTTAACCATAGAGTAGATAGGATAAAAACTGGTCACAATTTTCATCCCTTTTCCTGTTTGGCTTTCCTTTTGACCACAAGCCCCTAAACACAAAAGAAAGACACTTAACAATACTAAAAATAAACTTTGTTTTTTCATGGATAACCCCTTAACTATTTAATTAACTGGTAAACAGTCTACTCCTAAAAATTTAATCTGTCAAGCTATTTTTAGAAAAATTTTGAAATTTCTTTCACATATAAAAATCTGCTGAGTTTCAACAACTCAACAGATTCTCACTTTATATACTCAATGAAAATCAAAGAGCAAATTAGGAGGCTAGCCGTAGGTTGCTCAAAACACTGTTTTGAGGTTGTAGATAAGACTGACGAAGTCAGTCACATATATACGGCAAGGCGAAGCTGACGTGGTTTGAAGAGATTTTCGAAGAGTATTATTCTTCTATGGTAGAATGTTTATAGCCATAAGTAAAATAAATAATACTTCCTATCAACAAAGCAATGAGGAAAGCAACCCAGGTTTCCACATTATACTGCAACATAAATGATAGACAAATAATGATTGATAAAATCGGTAATAAGGGTACCAAGGGTGTTTTAAATTCTCCAGATTTGGGCATCCCCTTTTCTTTCCGTAAACGAATCAGGCCGTAAGCTAGCATAATCAAGTAGGCTAGGGTACAAATATTTAAGAAAGCTGCAATACTAGCTAGTGGGAACATTCCTGCTGCTACTGCTGAAGCTAGACCTGTCAAGATAGTAGCATTTTTGGGTACCTTACTTGTCTTGGTTAGTTCTTTAAATACAGCAGGCATTAATCCGTCACGTGCTAAACTGTAAATCATACGTGATAGGGCATAGGTCATCGAGATACAAACCGTAATCAAGGTCAAGATAGCCACTAATGACACATAGTTAGCTGCCCAACCAATCCCAACGCTACGAAGAGCAAAGGCAACGGCATCGTCGACATTTAGATGACTATAGTGAACCACACCAGTCAAGACAAGCGTCACCAAGGCATAAAGAATGGTTACGATAGAAAGCGATAAGACAATTCCTCTAGGAATATTTTTTTGAGGAGTCTTAACTTCATCTACAGCCATAGAGATGGATTCGAAGCCTAAAAATCCAAAGAACATCAAGGAGGCACCAGCCATAATACCAGTACTAGCGCCATATATTTGTCCAAAACCATAAGGAGCAAAATTGCTCCAATTATCAAGTTTGATATGCCAAATTCCTACTAAAACAAAGAGAGCTAAAGCGGAAAATTTCAAAATAACTAAAATAGAATTAAATCGTAAAGCTGCTTTAGCATTGAGTAAAACAAGCGATGTCACTAAGGCCAATACAAGAATAGGTAATAAATCAACCAACGTCCCTGCTTGAGGATTAAAGGTACCATTTAAAGCACGAGGAAGGGCTATCCCGTATTGAGAGAGCAAGCCTTTAAAATAAGCTGCCCAACCCGAAGCCACACCAGATATGGCTGTCATGAACTCCATCATGGTTAACCAGCCAGCCAACCAAGCTGGAAATTCTCCTAAAATAGCATATAGATAACTGTAGGCACCACCCGTAGCAGGTACTCGTGAAGCGAATTCTGCAAAAAAGAGAGCTGATAATCCCACACACAAGGCAGAAATAACAATTGAAATCACTAGCGCTGGACCAGCAAGTGTTGCAGCTGCAGTACCTGTAATTGTAAAGACGCCTGTCCCTACCATGGCTCCGATACCCAGCAAAATCAAATCCCATAACTTCAAATGCCTGTGCATCTCCGTTTTATCCAAACTTACATTCTTTGTTCTAAATATATTCATATTTCTCTCCAAAATAAAATGATGATTCTATTTTACCATAAATATAGGAGATTTGTGAATATTTATAAAATGTTTTTCTAAAAAAATCTGACTACATACTGTAATCAGATTTTTATCTATTCTAGTTCATTTCTTTAAATGCTGCTTCTGCATCCGCGTTGCTGATAACACCAAATTGAATCTTTCCAATCTTTCCTTGACTATCAATCAGGTATTCTGTAGGAATGCTTCGAATTTGATAAGCTTGGAAGGTAGTTGCTTTGGTATCATAAAGTACTGGGATATCCTTATAACCTTGATCTTGGAACCATTGTGGGAATTGCTCAACAGTTTTTTCACCTTGAATTCCTGGTGCAATGACACTAAGAATTTCGAAATCGCGATCTGGTTTTGCAGCCAATTCCATCAACTCAGGCATACTTTTCTTACATGGACCACACCATGAAGCCCAAAACTTCAAGTAGACTTTTTTACCCTTATAATCAGATAACTTAACTTCTTTACCATCCATGGATTGCAAGGTGAAGTCTGGAGCATCTTTTCCAACAGCAATTTGTTGTACGGACGTTTGTTGTTGCTGTTTTGGGGATTGTTGTGGAGCTTGAGTTTTTTTAGTCTCTTCCTCACCACAGGCCATCAATACAACTAATGACAGAAGGCTTAAACCAGCAAACATTATTTTTTTCATCTTTTTCTCCTTTATTCAAAAATTCCAGCTAGAACATTTACTTGTCCTAATAGTAACAAGATTCCCATTAAAATAATAAGGAAACCACCAATTTTCTTTAGTAGCATCATATGACGTTTGATTTTACTAAAATAAGGCATTACTACACCTGAAGCTAGAGCCAAAACCAAGAAAGGAATGGCCATCCCCAGAGTGTAAATAAGAGTATAAATAGCTCCTTGCCAAGCACCATTGCCTCCAGAAGCCGCAAGCGCTAAAACAGAACTTAAAACCGGACCAATACAAGGTGTCCAACCAAAGCTAAAGGTAATACCAAGTAAAAATGCTGACCAATAACGATTGGATTCTGATTTCTTGAAAGTAAAGCTTTTTTGAACCTCTAATTTCTTAAAATGAAAAATTTCCATCTGGTGAAGTCCCAAAATGATAATAATTGTTCCCATAACATATCGAAACCAATTTGCATAGAGAATATTACCAAAGTAACCTGCACCAAATCCTAGGATAAAGAAAATGAGAGAAATACCTGCAATAAAGCAAAGTGTTCGAATCAAACCTGACCAGAGAACCTTTCTCCCAAATAAAGAAAAACTTTTTGCGCTTTCCTGATCATCCAATAAAATCCCAGCATAAACTGGCAAAAGAGGAAAAATACAAGGAGAAAAGAAGGACAAGACCCCTGCTAAAAAAACGGAGATTGAAAATATTATCGTTTCCAATAAAGAACCAACTTTCTTAAGAATTTAAACCTATTGTACTATAAATGTTAAAATTTGTATCAAGTTTGCTACGGTTAGCTGTATTCACTATGACGTTATAATGAATTTGACCTAAAATAGTACACCATGGTTTCTATAGCAGATTGAAATAAAATCTAGAGAAATCAATTAATTATAAAACATTATTAGAAATTGAATTGAATTTCGCATTCAAGGTGTTCGGTTTTTTCATTTCACTATAGATAAAAGAAAAAATTGAAGAAAATTGTCCAAAGAGCCACTTTTTCTTCAATCTACTTTTACTTATTTTAATAAGTTCCTTCTTCACCTTGACTAGTCAAGATAACAGGTCCATCTTTTGTAATGACAAATTGGTGTTCATACTGACATGACAATCCACCGTCAATGGTCTTATGCGCCCAACCAGTCTTCATATCTGTATCAATTTCCCAGTCACCAGTATTGATCATTGGTTCAATGGTCAGCACCATTCCTTCACGGAGACGAAGCCCACGACCAGCAATACCATAGTTAGGAACCATTGGTTCTTCGTGCATAGTTGGGCCAACACCATGACCAACCAAATCACGCACTACACCGTAACCACGACTTTCAGCGTATTCTTGAATAGCCGCACCGATATCACCGATACGATTTCCAACAACAGCTTGCTCAATCCCCTTATACATGGCTTCTTTAGTTACATCCATCAGATTTTTCACTTCTTCGGACGGTGTACCTACAGCATAAGCCCAACATGAGTCTGCTAAACCACCAGAATAGCTCTGAGTGTATTTTTTCATTTGTTCAACATTGTTAAAGTTTAATTTTGAGACATTCAAATCAGATTTGGCAATTGGACCTCCCAAAACCATGTCAACCTTGAGCAAATCACCATCTTTCAAGATATAATGACGAGGGAAAGCGTGAGCCACTTCATCATTAAGAGAGCAGCAGGTAGCATAAGGATAGTCCATCATGGCACCGTCAACCCCAATCTGAAGCGGAAGGAAATTTTCTTCCTTACAACGACGGCGAACATACTCTTCTACTTCCCACATATCAACGCCAGGCTTAATCAAATCACGTAAGCCGATATGAATACTTGCTAGAAAATCACCAGCCTTGTCCATAGCTTCGATTTCACGAGCTGATTTTAATGTTATCATTTTTTCTCCTAGTTTCTAATTAATTTTAACAGTCACATTTGCTTTTGAAACAATCTGATGACCATGATAAATATCGTAATCAATAATGGCTGATCGTCTAGTATGATGGATAATGCGTGCTTGAATGCGCAGTATATCATCTATCTGAACAGCCTGCAAAAAGTAGACTAGCATCTGCTCGATAATGAGATTGCGCCCACTATTCACAACTAAATCTTGGGTCATGTGAGTCAAGATTTCTGCCAATACACCATTAGCCAAAACACCATTTTTCTCTAGCATAAAGGGTTCCACTGTAATGACTACTTCATCATGGTGATAAGAAAGTTTTTGACCAATCTGCTCTGAAAAAGTTGGTAAAGCAGAGACTTGGGATCGACTCATCTTCTCCATGACATCTCGTCGTGTCACAGCTCCAAGCAAGGTTTGATTATTCCGAACAACCGGTACCATTTCAAAGTCTTCTGCGATCATCCGTTGACTCACATTGGCAATATTTGTCGATAATCCAACTAAAAATAGACTACGAGACATGACCTTGTCAATTGTGGTGCTTGGTGACTTATCACCAGCGTCTCTCATGGTTACAACACCAACAACAACCTGATGTTGATTAATAACTGGAAAACGACTGCTTCGATTCTTACGTACCAAGTCCAAATAATCTTTAACGGTGTCGGTCTCTCTCAGAAAACCATATTCATGACTCGGACGGTAAAGTTTCTCAACTGTCAGAATATCAGTCTTGATTTGAACATTTGACAAGGCTTTATTAATCATGGTCGCGACAGTGAAAGTGTCATGTTTGCTTCTTAAAACTGGAATCCCTTTTTGATTGGCCAGTTTAAGCACATCATCATGAACATGAAAACCACCTGTAACCAAAACGGCATTTTCATTTTCCAGCGCTAGTAATTGGATACGGGTCCGGTCTCCGACAATCAAGAGTCCCCCATCATGAAGGTAAGACAAGATATTTTGTTCAGTCATAGCACCGATTGAGAACTTACTAAATTCTCTTTCTAAACCTTCTTGCCCAGCCAGAACCTCAGAAGAAGTCACTTCTGCAATTTCAGCAAAAGTTAATCTTTCAATAGCAACTTTCTGAGATTTAACACGGATAGTACCACTTCTTGGACGAGTCTCTACAATTCCACGATTTTCAGCTTCCTTGATAGCGCGATAGGCCGTTCCATCACTGACTCCCAGATGGTTGGAAATACTACGAACACTAACCCTCTTTCCGACAGGTAATTCTTCCAAATAGCTTAGAATTTCCTGATGCTTACTCATTGAATTCTCCTTTTACATACCGAAATTCAAGATAATCCCGCATTTTTCTTGTGTAGCGATCACTTCCCTTAAACTGACGGAACAAACTAAATCCAGACTTAAGGGCAACCTTTTGACTTGCTTCATTTTCGAGGTGGGTAATAATGGACAATTGTTTTAAACCAAATTCTTCAAAAGAAAGTTGACAAATTTTTCTAACAACCTCTGTCATAAATCCTTGCGACCAAGCATCTT
The DNA here is from genome assembly GCF_006385825.1 of Streptococcus sp. D2. GTDB lineage: Bacteria > Bacillota > Bacilli > Lactobacillales > Streptococcaceae > Streptococcus > Streptococcus shenyangsis. Next base: position 179,398 of record NZ_VFSI01000001.1, read on the forward strand.
TTCTCAAAAAATAGCCAAGCTCTGCTTCTTTTTTGATTTCATCTAACTTCTCAAATTTAATAGAACCAATCATTTGTTGATTTTTCTGGTCACAAATTGCCCACACTCCCAAAGGGGACTTCATAAAGTAATTGGCCAGTGCATATTGACTTTCTTCCAGACTTGCCTGAGTTGGGAAAATAAATTGAAGATTTTCTGGATTTGAAGCTATCTGGTGGAAGTCCTGACTATCACTAAAAAAGAAAGGACGCAAATACAAGCGATCCGTTTCAAAAAAAGAAAACATTGCTAATTTGGTCCAAATATTCATAAACACCTCTACGGTTTAATCCTCAACAAGTGTAATATCCGCTCCTAGATTACGTAATTTTTCAATAATATCAGAATAACCACGTAAGATAAACTCGATATTTGTAATTTCAGTTTTACCTTCAGCCATGAGCCCAGCAATGACTAGTGCAGCCCCAGCTCGTAGGTCGGTCGCTTTAACACTTGCCCCACGCAAATCACGTCCACCTGTATACAAAATATGACCATTTGTTGTCGAAATGTCCGCATCCATCTTTGCTAGTTCAAAAACATGATTTACACGTTTTTCGTAAATCGTATCGACAATTGTACCACGACCATTCGCTCTTAGTAAAAGTGGGGTAATCGGTTGTTGCAAATCAGTTGCAAAGCCTGGGTAAGGAGCTGTCTTAATATTGATTGCTTTCAAATTAGACTGCTCTTCGACAAAAATGCTGTCTTCAGATACAGTCATTCTCACTCCCATTTCTTCCAGCTTAGCAATAAATCCTTCTAGGTGTTCGTAAAGAACATTATTTATACGAATCCCCTTGCCGACTGCAGCAGCTAAAGAAATATATGTTCCAGCTTCGATACGGTCTGGAATCACCTGATGACGGGTTCCATGTAATCTTTCAACACCATCAATAATGATGATATTAGTTCCTGCACCACGGATATGGGCACCCATATTATTCAAGAGGGTAGCTACATCAATAATTTCAGGTTCACGGGCTGCATTTTCAATAATAGTACGACCATTCGCTTTAACCGCAGCAATCATCGTATTAATCGTCGCACCGACACTAACTGTATCCATGTAAATACTTGCACCGTGAAGTCCTGTATCTTTGGCAGATAACTTCATGTTATCTCCCTCGTAGCTAACAGTAGCCCCCATAGCTTCAAAAGCCTTAAGGTGTAGGTCAATCGGGCGAGGACCAAGGTCACACCCTCCAGGCAAGCCAACTGTGGCTTCACCAAAGCGACCTAAAAGACTTCCATAAAAATAATAAGATGCACGAAGACTATTGATTTTTCCATAAGGCATTGGAATATTTTGAACACCTCTTGGGTCAATCTCCAATACATCGTCATAACGCTTTACAGTAGCTCCCATCAATTCCATGATTTCGACAAGACTGGCTACATCCGAGATATCTGGAACGCAATCCAAAGTCACCACATCATCAGCCAATATAATAGCTGGAATTAAGGCCACAACGCTATTTTTAGCACCACTAATAGTGATTTCACCTTGTAGTGGTAATCCACCATTGATAACAATTTTTCTCATTCTAAGTTTTTAATACTCTTTCAAGATTTCTAATAAGGTCTTTAAAATAAATTATATCATAAATGCAACCTTTTTTCCATCCTTTTCAATTTTATAGTTGCTTAGTTTTAAACAAAAGCTATGATATATAGTACTGATTTTAAGCAAGGAGCATTAGATTACATCAAAGAGGGACACCGCCATGTCGAAGCATCTAAAGTTTTTGATGTTGGCGTCAGAACTCTCTTCACGTGGGAAAAGAAAGACGCAAACAAGGACACTTAGAGCGGAGAAAGCGAGTCGTCAAAAAGCGGAAGATTACTTTAGAGGAATTGAAAGCCTTTGTAGAGGCTCATCCAGACACTTTTTTACGGGAAATTGTGGCACATTTTGATTGTGTTGTTCCTTCAGTATGGGCAGCTTTAAAGCAGATTCATGTCACTTTAAAAAATGACGACTAGCTTTAAGGAAAAAAATCCAGAGAAAGTCGCTGAGTTTCTTGATATTTTGGATAACCTAAAAGATTTACCAGTCGTATATATTGATGAAACAGGAGTCGACCGCTACTTCTATCGTCCTTATGCACGGGCTCCTAGAGGGGAAAAAGTCTATGAAAAGATTAGCGGACTTCAATTGTTGCAGGACAAGTAGACGGAGAGTTTATAGCTTCTATGATTTACAAGGAAAGTATGACGAGTAATTTCTTTGTGGAGTGGTTCAAAACGCAACTTCTACCTGTTTTGAAGAGCCCTCATGTCATTGTCATGGACAATGCTAGTTTTCATCCTAAGAACATTTTGGATGAGCTTTGCATTCAAGATAAGAACTTTTTCTTACCTCTACCACCTTATTCACCAGATTTGAATCCTATTGAGCCAGCTTGGGCTATCTTGAAAAAGAAAGTGATGGATTTATTAAGGGAAGTTCCAAATATTTTTGAATGTTTGAAACGCTTTTTTAAAACTAAATGACTATAAAAGTAAAAAAGCTTTAAATCAAGGAGTTTAGACTATTGATTTAAAGCTTTTTGCTTATTCCTAATCTTTTGTAGAATACTATTAGCCATGTACAAAAAAATCCTATTTCTATAAATGTGTAAGAAACTATTACCTTATTAGCTAAGTACCTCACCAAAACCATCCTTCATTATCGTCAATGGCTTGGGCTTCTTTGCGTTTTCGTGGACCTGTTCCGTACATTTCTGCTTCGATCTCTTCCTTGGTTGGCATGATAGAAGCTAGGATGATATAGATAATCACGCCAAGTCCAAAGTTTGCGACTGTAAAAATAGCAAATAGAAAACGAACAAGGGTAACATCAAAGTTCCACTTGTCTGACAAACCTGCCAGAACTCCTGAAATCATACGATTTCGTCTCATTTTATAAAATTTACTGTTCATGATATTTCCTCTTTCTGCTAGGTTAGTCATAGTATATCACGGGTAGGCTCGGCTTTCATCAGTCCTCAGGCTGATTTACTAGTAGCAATTTACCTCGACAAAGTCCACAGCGATAGCGTTTGGTATCAATCCTTCGCTTGCGATGATAACTTTGCTGGCAGGATTGGCAACGATAGAGCTTGCTTGGCTTGGCGTTACTATTGGGCAAGGATGGAACAAAGCGTAATCCATCCACTGCTTTCAAAAGTTCCTTAAAATCTAGATCCTTGTGTTGATAGCCCTTCCCTTGAAAATAGAGGTGATAATGACAGAGTTCATGTCGGACAATTTTCCTAAAAACATCCAACCCCAATTCCTGATAAACTTTGGGATTAAAATCCAAATGCCCATCTTTTGGGAAAAACCGCCCACCTGTCGAACGTAGACGCCTATTCCACTGGACATGATGGATAAAAGGTCTGCCGAAGTCTTCTAGTGAAACCTGTTTAACGTAATCAGTCAGTTTCATTTGGAGCGAGAAGCGACAGATTGACTTTTTCACGTTCAGTATCGATTTTCTTAACCCAAACCGTTACCAAATCTCCGACTGACACCACTTGGCTTGGGTGTTTGATAAATTTGCGACTCATATGCGAAATGTGAATCAAGCCGTCTTCGTGAATTCCAATGTCAACGAAGGCACCAAAGTCAACTACATTACGCACCACACCCTCTAGCTTCTGACCAACCACTAAATCCTTGATATCTAGGACATCTTGGCGAAGCACAGGTGCGTCAAAGGAATCACGGAAATCTCGACCTGGTTTGAGAAGGTCTGCAATGATATCTTTAAGGGTTTCTGGACCAAGGTCTAGCTCTTGCGCCATATCTTTGATTGAAAGGGACTTGAGTTTACTTTGGACTTCTTCATTCAAGTCTGTAATGTCCAAACGTTTGAAAAGTTCCTTAACGGCGGCGTAATTTTCTGGGTGAACTCCTGTGTTATCAAGGATATTGCTACTTTCAGGGATACGGAGGAAACCAGCTGCCTGTTCAAAGGCCTTGGCCCCCAGACGAGGAACTTTCTTGATTTGGGCGCGTGAAGTGATTTTTCCCTCTTCCTCACGGTATTTGACAATATTTTCAGAAATAGTTTTATTAAGTCCAGCGACATGGGAAAGAAGAGCTGGGCTGGCTGTATTGACATTGACACCGACTTGGTTAACCACTGTATCGACAACAAAGTCCAGACTTTCAGAAAGTTTCTTCTGGCTGACATCATGCTGGTACTGGCCGACACCGATTGACTTAGGATCGATTTTGACCAATTCCGCAAGGGGATCTTGCAAACGACGGGCGATAGAGATGGCTGAGCGTTTTTCAACGGTCAAATCTGGAAACTCCTGACGAGCAAGTTCGCTGGCAGAATAGACAGAAGCACCACTTTCATTGACGATAACATAGCTAACTCCTGAGAAATCTTTCAGAACTTCCACCACAAAAGCTTCACTTTCACGACTGGCCGTTCCATTTCCGATAGCAATAATCTCTACACCGTATTGACCAATCAAGTCTGCCAGATCTTTCTTAGCTTCTTCGATTTGACGAGCAGAGGCTGGTTTGACAGGATAAATGACCTGAGTTGTCAGCATTTTCCCAGTTGCATCAACGACAGCTAGCTTGGCACCTGTACGAAAGGCAGGGTCAAATCCAAGAACCACGCGCCCTTTCAATGGAGCAACCAAGAGGAGATTGCGCAGGTTGTCAGAAAAGAGTTGGATAGCTCCTTCTTCTGCTTTTTCAGTCAATTCTGTCCGAATACGGCGCTCGATAGCAGGCAAGACCTTTTTCTTAACCGATTGCTGAACAACTTCATCAATATAGGCGTTTTTCACCTTAAAACGAGTTGCAAAGAAGGCAAGGATACGGTCCGTCGCATGTTCAAAACCGACCTTCAAGACACCTAGCTTCTCCCCACGATTGAGGGCTAAGGTACGATAACCTTGCATATTTCCAACCGTCTCTGAAAAATCATAATAAATCTGAAAAACCTGCTTTTCATCAAGACTTTCATTCTTGACTTGAGAAGTGAGTTTAGAGTGTCTCAGCACCTCCTGATAAGTCATGGCGCGCAGTGTCACATCTTCCGATAAGGCTTCGACCAAGATATCAACTGCACCAGCCAAAGCTTCCTTACCAGTCATAAATCCTTCACAGACAAACTTCTCAGCTTCTTTCTCTAAGTCAGCTACATTCTGCAAAATCAGGCGAGCAAGAGGAAAGAGTCCTGCTTCACGGGCAATTGTTGCCTTGGTTCGACGTTTCTCCTTGTATGGAAGATAGAGTTCTTCAACATCTGCTAGTTTTTCGGCAGCTAAGATAGCTTCTTCCAATTCCTTTGTTAGCTTTCCTTGTTCTTGAATCTTAGCCAAAACAGCTTCCTTACGGTAATTGAGGTTGGTCAGGCTTTTATCCAAGTCAATAATGGCCTTAATCGCCACCTCATCCAGACTACCAGTCATGTCCTTGCGATAACGCGCGATAAAGGGAATAGTCGCCCCTTCGGCAGTCAAACTTAGAACAGTATCAATTTGCTTTAACGTCACTCCCAAATCTTGGGAGATTTTTTCATATTTTTTATCCATGAATCTATTATACCACAAGCTAAACATTTCAAATTAGCTCTTACAATTTTAAAACATAAGTTGGTGAATAAATTTGCTTCATTTCAATATTCTATTTATTGAGAAGGTTGCAATTTAATTCTAATAGTTTACAAAAGAATCTATGAGTAATTTCACTGTTTTTATTTTTTACAAAACGCTTTATAAAGCTATTTGTTGAAGTTAACGAATCAATTTTCAGAGCAAATAAAAATCGCAAGCCTAAGCCTGCGGTGGGGATAATCTTTTTTGAAATTTTTAAACAAAAAAGGAGCATTTAAGCTCCCTCCTTTGAAATAACGGACACTTGGCTGGTCGGTGTACCCAGCATCTCAGATACCTTTTTCAAGGTGCGGCAGGAACCTTTCTGCCCTCAAATGTCTCTCGTTAACTTTATTCTAGCACTATCTACTTTTTTGGTCAAGCTTTCTCAATCTACCAGACTTGATACGACTTTGTAACTTGAAATCTTGTAAGCGATACATGGTCGGAACATAAAAGAAATCGCCGCTTTTATGTAACTTGATGGCAACAAGAACATTATCATCAAATCTTTTTACGTATTCAAAACTAGCATCTTTCTCTCGTGGATTGACCCCAACGAAATCTGGGTTCCTTAGTATGAGTTCCAGGTCTTCAATATGATGAATCACATCATTGTGATGGCGTTTTATCATATGGCTTCTCAAACCGTCTTTGTTGACCTTTATGTCGCTCGCTTCAAGAACAATATCAAAAAATTTTTTACTTCATCGGTAACCTGACCGATTTTTTAGTGTTCCATCATTTCCTCCGTTATTCCACAACTATTATATCACAATTATGGTGTATATTAGGATATATCAAGCTCTATTATTCGTTAGATACTCAATTTTAACTTTTTCCTTTTCCCAAAAATAATAGTATAATAGAGGTAGAATTTAGAATCGAGGTACACCTATGGCTGTAAAATTTACAAAAACGGACGACTTGGATAAGATGTTTGAGGAGTTTGCGAAACTCCCTGATTTGAAACAAGTTACTTTCCCTGATGACAAAGAGAAAAAAGCCAAAGCAGAAAAGAAAAACTAGATGACTGCTTTCCAAGAACTCCCATCTAGTGTGCTTCAGACTGGGGCTATTTTTCTCTCCATTATCATTGAAGCCCTTCCCTTCGTTCTGATAGGAAGCATTGTCTCAGGGTTAATTGAGGTTTATATCACACCTGATAAGGTGTATCATTTTCTCCCTCGAAATCGTTGGGGGAGAATCTTTTTTGGTACCTTCGTCGGGATACTTTTTCCCTCTTGTGAATGTGGAATTGTCCCCATTATCAATCGTTTTCTGGAAAAGAAGGTCCCCAGTTACACGGCTGTTCCTTTTCTTGTAACAGCACCTGTTATCAATCCTATTGTCCTCTTTGCGACCTATTCTGCCTTTGGCAACTCCTTCCATGTCGCTCTGTTACGAGCTCTTGGTTCCATTCTTGTAGCTGTGATACTTGGGATTTTTCTGGGATTTTTCTGGCAAGAACCGATTCAAAAAGAAAATCGGTTGGCCTGTCATGAGCATGATTTTTCTCACTTAAGCCCTGCAAAAAAAGTTTTTCAGGTCTTTGTGCAGGCCATTGATGAATTTTTTGATACGGGACGTTATTTGGTATTTGGCTGTCTCTTTGCTTCTATAATACAGGTCTACGTTCCGACTCAGATTCTGACCTCTATCAGTGCAACCCCTATTTTTGCCATCCTGCTCTTGATGCTTTTGGCCTTTCTTCTTTCGCTCTGTAGTGAGGCCGATGCCTTTATTGGGGCCTCTCTACTCTCGAGTTTCGGTTTGGCACCAGTTCTGGCCTTTCTCGTCATTGGCCCAATGCTGGATATCAAAAATATTCTCATGATGAAACATTACTTGAAAACACGATTTATCAGTCACTTCATTACGATTGTGACTCTTGTCGTCTTAGTCTATTCTCTCTTGATTGGAGTCATCCTATGATTCGATTTTTAGTTTTAGCTGGCTATTTTGAATTGACCATTTATCTTCATCTGTCAGGCAAATTAAACCAGTACATCAACATGCACTACTCCTATCTGGCCTATATTTCCATGGTACTTTCCTTTATCCTAGCAATTGTTCAATTGTATATCTGGATGAAGCAAGTTAAAACCCACAGTCATTTGAACGGTCGATTGGCCAGGGTGACAAGTGTTGCGCTTCTGGCTATTCCGATTGTCGTCGGTTTAACTTTCCCAACTGTTAGCTTGGATTCTCAGACTGTTTCTGCCAAAGGATATCATTTCCCCTTATCGGAAGGAACGGATCAAGCCATCCAGACCAGTGAAGGGACGACAAGCCAATACTTGAAACCAGATACCAGTTCTTATTTTTCAAAATCAGCTTATGAAAAGGAAATGAGAACGGCGGCGGATAAATACTTGTCCCAAGATAGTATTCAGATCACTAATGAAAACTATATGGAAGTCATGGAGGCTATCTACGACTATCCAGATGAGTTTGAGGGTAAGACAGTCCAGTTCACAGGCTTTGTCTATAACGACCCCAGTCATGCCAATAGTCAATTTCTGTTCCGCTTCGGCATTATTCACTGTATCGCAGATTCTGGTGTCTATGGATTGCTGACAAAGGGAAATACCCGTCAGTATGAGAACAACACCTGGATAACAGCCAAAGGAAAACTGGTCAATCACTACCATAAAGAACTCAAACAAAATCTCCCAACCTTGGAAATCGACAGTTTTACAAAAGTCGATAAACCAGAAAATCCCTATGTGTATCGAGCTTTTTAAGGAAAGTAAGATAAAAACGAACAAGTTCTTCTTCTGAATGACAGAAAAAGAGCCTGTTCGTTTTTTGTTATCTGAGTATTAATGATTTGTAGATTTAAATCTTATACCATTTCCAGCAATACAAGTACCTCATAGAGAATAAGAGAACCACTCATTAATTAGACTAGCGATTTCTTTAGGTGCTTCAGTATAAAGCTCATGGCCAAAGTTCTCTAGAAGAATAGTATCAAAATAGTCTGGCAATTCTTTTAGGTTTTCCTCTCTCCATGTAGCTTCATTAGGATAGCGAGGACTGATAAACAAAGCATCTCCCACTTCTCTCTTAAAAGCTTGGATTTTTCTTCGTAGGCGGAGTATCGCTTCTATATTTTCATATTTTATAGCTAACTCATATCTATTATACTCCGCATCCCAGTTATAGGACTGTCTTGCGGCTTTCTCCATATTTTCTGACCAATGCTTTGCTTCGGATTTTTCTTTAGAAATAAGAAGATTTAAGTCCGAAACGACTTGAGATTCAATATAGTTTTTAGTTTCCTCTAACTCTGTATCTAAAGGTAAAATCTTATCTAAATCTAGATAGCCACCATCCAAAAGAATCAGTTTTGTCACTTCATAAAATTCCGATGCAAGATAACGCGCCAAATCTCCTCCAAGAGAATGACCTATCAGACAGATAGATTCTTCCTCTACAATCTCATTTTTAAACCATGATTTCAATTCTGTTTCATCTCGAAGACGCTTTTCATATGGATTTAGAAAGTAAACCTGCGAATCTAGTTCTTGAAGAAAATCCTTGCTATGATAGACATTGCTTCCCAAACCGCCAATAAAATATTTTTTCATTCTCTACTTAATACTATGCTTATTCATCTTTTGCTCAAAGATAGTCGTGATAATTTGACGCAATTCTTCGCGTTCTTTTTCTGGAATCTCACCACTTGTTTGAGCTGCAGCGTAGAGTTCAGGGTGTTCAATTGAAATACGTTTAATCGTACGTGTCGTAGCATGTTTTCTGACAAAAAACGGAATTCGCTTAATCAAGTCTTGTGGTACTAGCGCAAGAATCTTCTCAGCAGTTTCCTTGTCACTAATCTTAGACGTCGTAAGTCCCTTCTTAATCATTTCCTGTTCTTTTTCTGTAAAATCTTTTAATTCCATTCGTTCAGTCCTCCTATTTTCTTTAAGTTAAATTATATACCAATTGTAGCAAGACGACAAATAGTCTGTTTGTAAAATGCTCTCTATACTACAATTTTCCTGTCACTCTTAATTGCTCTTTAGTAAAAAATCACAAATCCTTTTGGAGAAATCACAAGCTGATTCTCTAATTCATGGCAATTGCTTGCTAGTGATACTGTTTCTTTCTCTACAACACAATCTTCTGTTGATTGGTTGAATATAGCTTTGAGAACCTGTCCTTCGTATTTCCATTCCAAAGCTACTAGATCTGGTTGGATTTCTTTTAGGCTATACTTGCCATGCGGAATGATTTCTGACGCATATTTTCTAATATTAATCAGCTTCTTCATGAAGCTCAGCATATCATGGTCACTTGATACGCGTTCCCAAGGCATACAACGACGACAATCTGGGTCTGGACCTCCGGTTAAAGCTACCTCTGTTCCGTAATAGATGCAGGGGGTTCCTTTTTGTAAAAAGAGAAAGGCTAGAGCTGATTTGACAAGTTGAACATCCTCATTTGCCGTCCACAAAATACGTTCTGTATCATGCGAATCTAGGAGATTAAACATAACTTCTGAAATCTGCTGCTTGTAATACATAGATTGGCCATTGATTTCATCGATGAACTGGTCTGTCTTCTTAATTCCTCGTAAGAAATACTCTTTGATGCTATCAGATAAAGGATAATTCATGACCGCATGGAACTCATCTCCATTTAGCCAAGGCTGAGCAGTATGCCAGACTTCTCCTAAAATATAAAGATCAGGCTTTTTAGCTAAAACTGCCTTGCGAAAATCCTTCCAAAACTGATGGTCAATCTCATTAGCCACATCCAAACGCCAAGCATCGATATCAAACTCTTCAATCCAATAAGTCGCAACCTTTAAAAGATAGTCCTTGACCTCAGGATTGGCTGTATTTAGCTTAGGCATATAGTCCTCAAAACCAAAAGCATGATAGGGTAACTCTCTCCTATTGGCTAGCTTATCAGTCGTCACTGGGAATTGTTGGATATGGAACCAATCCTTATAAGCGGACTCCTCACCATTTTTGACAACATCTTGCCATTGAGGCGATTGCGAACCAATATGATTAAATACAGCATCCAGCATGATTTTCATACCACTCTGATGAGCTTGCTCGACCAGCTCCCGAAAGGTCTCCTTGTCTCCAAAATGACAGTCAATTTCAAAGTAATCTGTCGTATTGTACTTATGATTGCTCGTAGATTCAAAGATAGGACAAAGATAAAGTCCAGTAATGCCCAAGTCTTGCAAATAATCCAGATGGTCTATAATACCTTGTAAATCACCACCAAAGAAATCATCACTCTTAGGTGTGAGAGATGAGTCCCAGTCTAAAGTCCCTTCTGGGTTTAATCGAGTATTTCCATTAGCAAACCGCTCAGGAAATATCTGATACCATACCGTATCTGAAATCCAGTCAGGAACCAGGCATGCATCAATCTCATGTATATAAGGCAACTTAAATCCATTTCCAATAGCATGAAGATTTTCTAGAGAATTTTCCACGCAGCCTTTATCGCCGTACAAAATGCTCTGGCCCTCTGTATCCGTGAGTTCAAAGAGATACTGGATACGTGCAAAGTCAACGGACACTTCAACTTGCCAATAGTCAAATAAGGCATCAGAAGTTATCTTGGCCATTTCTTTTGTATCCTGATAAAACTCCTCCATAAAGATAAAAGGATCACCGTAATGCAAGTTGATACTTCCAATGTCCCCTTTCTTAGTTCGAATCCGAATATGAAGTTTCTTATCCTTATAAAGATAGGCATATTCCGACTCTGGTCTGTGGTAAATGGCACTTAATTCCATCAATTTGTCTCCTAAAGTTTTAATTCAATTTTACGCAAACGTTTTCATAATTGTGATTCTAGTATACTACTTTCGTATTTTATTTTCAAGGCTTGTCCGTAGATTCTAGTGGTTTGGTTCTATAAATAAAAAAGCAGCCAGTCTTACAACTTGCTACTTTCCAAATGATGATTTACAAATGTCTTTCCAGCCACTCAATTTTTTTAAAATCCTTATTGTTATTGTGCTCATTTCGATAAGAATCTTGGGAAGAAGCCTTGTAAATACTTAAAAACTGTTCCAAACTTGGAATGCGAAAAGTGATGTTTTCGAGATGAATCAACTCTATATCCGATTCCGAAACTCCTGCAAAATCAGGTAAAGAATCGATACTTCCGAATTCAATACTCAGACCATCTTTTTGGAATTCATGCTCATGAATATCTATTAAGGCGTAGCCTAAGTCTTTCATCACTTTCATTATCTTGTCCCACTCATAAATTCTGAGATGATCAGGTGCTTCCCAACCTCTAGGATCACCAGGCACATGAATGTCAATGTCAGACGGCCTCCATTCTTCATTTGAACGGTATTCAAAACCCAAGGACCCCATGAGCGTCGGAGTGATTCCGACTTGGTTTAAATGAGAACAAATTGTTCGAAATTCATCAAATAGAGAATTCATTCCTCCTCCAATCGTTGATATAGAACTTAATTTCGTTGTGAATAATAAACTAATTTTTATCTTTTACTCTTTCGGTTTTGAAAATACTTCTACTCGCTGAGCTAGGACTTTGATTTCTACAGGTAGGTTATCGGATTTATCGCCATCAACATCTGACTCCAATTCACTATCTGAAGAGATCTTAATATTACGCGCTCTGATATACTCAATATTATCATTGCCGACAACATCTCCTTTTAGTAAATCAGGAATAACGGATAATTTAGAGAATATAGAAGCATCTTTTAGAATCAAAATATTGGCATAGCCATCTTTATTTTCTTCAAAGATTTTTTTGTCAGCGAAGTAATTTGTCAAGAGAACCAAAACATGACTAGCTTCACCAACATAATTTCCATTTTCTGTCTCAACCTTAATGTTAAAGACCTGATCCGTCATGACAGACTTCATAGTATTTACAGCATAGGCTAAAATACCGAATTTTGTCTTGTCCTCGATTTCAACATTGTGAATCGCCTCAGGAAGAGAACCGATACTAAAGATATAACCAAAATAATTGTCATTCGCTTTACCGATATCAATCTTATTAGTTAAGTTAAAATCGAGTTCATCAATCGCCCCATCGATGTCTTGATTGATTTCCAATAGTTTTGTAATAAGGTTACCCGTACCGCCTGGGATAATACCCAACTTAGGAACGTAGTCTCTCTCAGCAATACCCGAAATGACTTCGTTGACAGTCCCATCTCCACCAAACACAACCACTGCATCGTACTGCTCACTAGAAGCTTCCTCAGCAAAATGTGTTGCATCCAGCGCCTTTTCGGTAATTTTGGTTTCCACGTGCTCAAAGTATTCTTTTGCTTTATTTTCCAGCTTATCTTTGTAATCCAAAGCCTTCTCGCCACCAGAAGTAGGGTTGATAATTAACATTGCCTTTTTCATTGATTTTCTCCTTAATATTCGTTAGAAATCTTTATATTTCATTATATGAAACTAAATGTACCCCTATTATACAATGAAAACTCAGAAAAAAGAAATCTGACGTACTGGAGATTAATACGCTTTTATTCTATTTTCCCATCTAATGACTACATCCTTTAAGGGGTCATCTAAGTAAGAAAAGGCTTTTTCCTTGATCAAATCAGAGATACCGTAAGCTGCCAGTGAGATGGCATTTCTTATCTCATCTTCGAAATCTCTACTTTCAAGAAAAGCAATAATGGCTTGAGGGACAGTTTCTTGACATGTTTCGTTAAAACGATAGTTAGGGCGGATTTCATCTAAAGTTTGAGATAGATTGTAGCCGTATTCCTGCTCAATATAATCCTTAATCTGTCTTTTGCACTCTGTAGGATTGTCATTGATTGGTTGCTCATAATCTCCACAATAACCTCCAAAGTAATAACGACACAGAAAGATAGCATCAGTTGTCGCCATGGCTCCTTTGATACCTTCTGGATGATTATAGGTGACTTCTGCTGAAAGTCGTGCAAGCTTTCTAGTTGATGGTGTCATACCTGTTCTTGCACAAAAGCCACAGTCCATAAGCCAAGCACAAGGAGAAACACGCATAGCAGAGCCATTTCCAAAGCTATTATAAGGCTTACGATTGTCACTATTGATCCAACTACTAAACCGAGCACCGTAGCCCGCATCGGGATACATTTTGCCGTATTTCTTCATAGCATCAATAAAGTCATCCTCCAGACCACCATTAATGATGGCTTCTGCCACAGCACAGGTCATAACCATATCGTCTGTGAAAAAACAATCTTTCCGAAATAAAGGAAAGTTCTTCGTTTTGATATTGTTCTATTCGTAAACAGAACCGACAATATCTCCAATAATAGCTCCTAGCATAAGATTCCTCCTTGTGAACTATTAGTTTAGACTGATTTTTCTATTTCCCATACTCGTTTATTTTATCAGCATATTCAGTCAAAAGATTCTTTGAATAAATTTTTTCAGCCTTTGAATTTCTAACTTCTTTCCAAAGAATAGAAGCTATTTTTAACTTGTTTGAGTAGTTGCGGCTATTTTCATCTGCACAAAAATCCTTTAAAAACTGGTTCCATTGACAAACTGAATGATCATACTTGGCATAATCTGAATTTCCATAATAAACTTTTAGCATATCTTGGATTGTAAAATTCAAATCGTGTTCCCTTTTTACTTTTCTCCAAGCAGTCGCCATATCAGCAGTAAATTTAAATGGCGAAACATCTGTTAAAGTTGAGAAATATTCTCTAAAGTGTGCATTAAAGGAGAATCCACATTCAAGTAAGGGCGTATCTAAGGCAACGACTTCTACTCGTTTCTTTTTCCCTTTTATTGATGATTTTTTAATCAAATTACCCTTAAAGTACTGCTCAATAATATCATTAAGTTCCTGTTTTGTACCTCTATATTCAAGCCCTAATGACTTGCATATCTGTGAAAGTTCATCACGATACCAGTAGTATTTATTAAACTCATCAAATGATGTGACTTTATTGAACTCAGGTCTGCTTTCTATCAATATTTTACCTCCTTCCTCAAAGACAATTTATGTTGTCATCTCAAAATAAAGGAGTTTTAGTTTCTTTATTTTGAGGATTAGCAACGTTTCACTAACAAGCTTACACATTCAACGGTTCGGACTCACCGTATCATCCGTGAAAAAACAATCCTTCCGAAATAAAGGAAAGTCCTTTGTTTTGATATTGTTCCATTCGTAAACAGAACCGACAATATCTCCAATTATTGCTCCTAGCATCCGTTTCCTCCTTATGGCATATCAGATTCGTTAAACATTTCTAATGAATCACTCTTTAAAAATGGCACCACCAAATAAATCCACTCATAAGGTAGGTAAGCTGATAAATAGCCGTGGTTATAGCCCTTTGCTTCATACAAAATTGTATTTGAATGTAGCTGATGAAATAATTTCGCTGATTCTTTCACACAGTTCAATTCTTTTTCACCATAGATATACAGAACCTGAGCCTTGCTAGCAGAAATCATATCTTTCAGCTTGTAATGCCCCATATAGGTTTTGTAAATGGTCACCAATGTTTTAATAGGCGTCCTTGGCAGATCCTCCAAATAATAAGCTTTTATTTCCTCTGGATAAGCCAGTTTAGGATAGAGTTTGTTCATCATGCTTAACTGAAGTTTGCAAGAGAATTTATTGAACATCAATTTACCAAATAGAGACACTAGAAAGATTCTGATTTTAGCTAACCTTGGTTGAGGAATACAGAGGCTTCCGTCTATGATGGCCTTCTCAGCAATTTCACTATCTAAAGATAAAAGCTCCATGGCAATTTGACCACCAAGTGAAACACCACCGATTGCAAACAATTTCCCACCACAGTTTGCTTTGATATAGTCTAGAATCTCCAAAGCAGAATCTTCAGTAGAAACATAATCAAGTTGATATTCCTCTCCGTGGCCATTCAAAGTGGGTAGAATAATACGGTATTCTTCTGACAGGATTCGTGCTTGACGAAGATAATTCCACCAAGAACTGCCACCACCATGTATCAGTAAAATAGGAGGCAAATTCTTATTACCAAATTCATGGAATTTCATGTTTAAACTCCTTACTGTAGGACCTTCACTAGCTAATTTTCCTTGTTCAATCAGTTTGAATAAGCAGTGATACCGCCTCAACGTGTGTTAATATTCTTCTTTTATATTAATAAACAAAAGGCAATGAAAATCATTTTAAAATGATACTGTGGAACGGAAAGATTTTCGCCAGTTCCAAAAGAAACGACATTCATCATTCCACTTGAAATTACAACAGAAAATTCTTTAACAGCGATTATCTAGATAGACCGATTATTACCTTCAATAATGGATATGCTGATCTAAATTTTAAAATGTTGTTTCCTTACTAATCCTATTACTCGCCAATATAGTATAAATAAAATAACCAATAAAAATGATAATAAAAATAACATTAATTTTTAACACAAAATAGAGATTTAACAAATTTGCGAACGCATGAAATAATATACAGTATCCCACAGATTTCGTTTGACGGTAAAGAAGCCCTAAAACAAAACTTAAAAATAATGTATATATAAAAAATAAAATAAAAGGAAATCCTTGATGACTTTCTCCAACTATAAACCATAAAGGCAGATGCCACATTCCCCAAATTGATCCTACCATCAAATTAGATTGCCAATAAGTATATTTTTTATCAAGTAATAGCTGTAATATTCCTCTCCATCCTAATTCTTCATGTCCACCACCAAAAAAAATTAGTTGTATAAAGAATAAAGGCATCAGATAAATTGATACTCCATTTAATTCTAAGGAAGATACAGAAAATAGTATCAAAATTGCTAACAAATGAATAATGAAATAAATACTACTGTTTTTTCTTTTATTAAATACAAAATGTTTAAATTTTATATTATTCCTTTTCAAATAAAAGCCACTTGCAATAGCTGGACCAAGTGCACCTACTATATGTAACATTCTCCCTATAAATGTTTCTAATCCCAAAATATGAGATTGAGTAAATATGGCAAGAAGCACCCAAGCTATATAAGTAATTCCAAATGTACAATAAAGATAATTTTTTAAATTCTTTTTGTCAATTTCTGTCATTTTATCTTCCTTATCTTGATTATTTTATGAATAATATTTTTACTGCTTCTTAGTTGCTCTCGATTATAACTACCTATATTCTATCACAAAAATACAAAAAAAGCCTTACAATCAAGGCTTTTCTATACTTTCACAAAAATCCTAATAAATTTCCATTCAACTTCTTCTAAGCATCTTTTCTAAAAAATAAATTGACAATCTCATCTTCTGAAAAGCCTAGCTCACCAAGTTTTTCAAACAAAATTTTCACTAGCTTGTTAGATTCTTGATATCTTAACTCCTTTATTTCTTGCTCGCTTGCTATGACAAAATATCCTAATGTTCCACAGCTAATAACCAAATTCTGTTCTTCGAGAACTTTCATTGCTTTTTGGACAGTTGCCGGATTACACTTCTCGTTTTCTGCTAATCTCCTTATTGAAGGAATTTGTTGTTCAGATGCATAATCACCTCTTAAAATAGTCGTTCTTAATTTTGATGCAATTTGTAAATATAGATGGTGTTTCATTTAATCTTTTTATTTTCACTTTTCCTAACAAACTTCCAATATGCAGAATAGGGGATGACTGTAGCTAGTAGAAGATAGTATTTATTTGCAAACATATCTGCTTCTCCTTTTGCATTGAAATGAATCGGAACTTTTTCTGGGAGAAATCTACAAATAACAACTATTATAGCTAGCATTACTAATAACACCAAAATATCTTTTATCAGTCTGTTTTTCATCTTATTTTTCTCCTTTAACTAGATAAAATTTTTCTTGCTTATTGTTAAATAAACACCCATTGTAATAGCCAATAAAACTACTGATACTAACTGTAAAACAAATATAATCGGAAGATTAAACAGCCAATTAATCAAAAGTGGCGTAATAAGCGCAATCATACCAATAATTCCAGTTACAATAACAGGAAGACTTTGTTTGACAACTATCATCTCACTGTACCAATCATAGTTAGGATATTTTTTATTTAATGCAATTCCGATTACAGTTATAAAAAAGGAGTAACATATAGGAACAATAATTAGATTCATAACTTGAATAGGATTCATATCAAGTTTCAGCATAAATACATATACAGAAATCATATATCCAATCAAATGAAGTGTAAGGTTGACAGCTATCTTAGCATTTAAAATCATTTTCACTTTAACCGGAGAACTTTTCAAAATCCAAATATTTTTACCTTCTAAAGATATGGATGAAGCTGCTGGACAACTGAGTGAAAGCATAGATGAAATAAAGACAGGAGCTAAGTTTGAAAGATACTCATTTATATCTTCAATTCCTGCAGAATTTCCTATTTGCCCTACAGAATTAAACAGGAAACATATACTAAAGACACATAAAAGAATCACTCCAAGCCCAGCATTCAAGACTGCCATATAAGAACTTAAAAATCGTCCAAGCTCTTTTTGATACAAGGCAAAAAACACAGATTTTCTTTCATAAGATACTTTGTCATTAGCATATCTTGATTTTGTATTGGCAAGTGTATTAAGTAGTCCATACTTCAACGAAGCAATTTTGACAAATAGATAAAAGACGACTATTGAAAGAACTATATAAAATCCCATCCCATAGTACATTGGAAAATTGTAGTATGACATAAATAGTCTAGAAATTGGATACAGTCCAGTAATTTGCTTAGCCAGAGTAACCCCAATACTAATTTCATCACCTGATTGCAAAGCTGATAATGCAAAATATCCAATTATACCTAACATCGCAAATGAAAAAATAAGAGAGATAACATTTTTTCTTTTAAAAAAAGATGAAGCGACAACAATAACGATTCCCATGCATGTCGCTATACACATGGGGATCAAAGGGGCAAAAATTATAGAAGTAAAATACAATATAATCTGTAGGAGGTTTAAACTTCCGTTCAAGCCCCATACAATTCCACCCGGAAGCATAAACATCAAGCCTATTAAAAAATTCAATAAGTACATAAACATGAACTTGCTGGTGATAATATACGAACTTTTAACAGGTAAGGATAGGAGAATTTCCATATCTCGACTACCAAATAAAATGCCATTCGAATAAAAGACAGTCAAAAATAATATTGAAAAACTTGATACAGAGACCATATATGCCGGTATCAAGTCCTGCTGTCCGACGTGTACCAATGTTTTCGCTGTTAGTATATTATAAACAAAGCAAAATAAGGAAAGAGTTATTATGCCAAAACTCGCAATAGCCATTGAACTTTGTTTTTTATTTCCTGAATCTCTAATCTCGTTAATAGGAAAGAAATTAATCAATTGCGCCTTAAGCAGTATCCAAATGTTACTCATTGTCCTGCACCTCCATGAAAAATGCCTCCAATGATTCATCACCTTTGACGTCTCCTGTATTGCCACTTGCAATTAACTTTCCATTTTTGACAATGGCAATCTTATTACATAATTTTTCCGCAACATCCAATACATGGGTTGAAAAGAAAATAGCACCTCCATCTGAAACACACTCATGCATAATTTTCTTTAGTAGGAAAGTTGCTTTGGGATCTAGCCCAACAAAAGGTTCATCTAAAATCAACAGTTTGGGAGAATGTACAAGTGCAGAAATAATGGCTGTTCGTTGCTTCATACCATGTGAATATGAAGAAATAATCCCCGAAAGATGCTCAGTCATATCAAATAAATCACCGTATTTTTGGATTCTCTCCCTGCGTATTTTTGTAGGAATTTCAAACAAGTCAGCAATAAAATTAATATATTGAAGTCCTGTCATATGTTCATACAAATCTGGATTATCTGGGATATACGCCATCATTTTTTTACAAATAACAGGTTCTTCTTTAATAGAATGACCGTTGATAATTATACTTCCGTCTTCAAAATCATGGATACCGACAACTGCCTTTATAGTTGATGTTTTTCCCGCACCATTTGCCCCAATAAAACCATAAATATCTCCAGGCTGTACTGAAATAGACAGGTTATCCACAACCTTCTTATCTCCATAACTTTTACTAAAATTCTTTATCTCTAACATATTTTCGTCTCCATTGACAATTTGTCAGTAATATTTTGAAATAATACCGATAGCTTGTTTTGATTTAGCTATCGGTACGTAGTTCTCTTTACAAACATTCTATCTTTTTTAATTGCTAAAGAGTCCTTTTGTATTTAGATTTTGTTCCAGCATTATCTTAAATGCATTCAAGTAATCTTTGACAGGTTCTTTCTTTGAAGTTTTTATACCTATGTTATTTGAAACAAAAACATAGGCTGTCATCAGAAATTCTGCTGTTTCTGATGGATATTTTACAGAAAATACTTTTTCTGAGATGCCTTGATTTATTATCCTCTCAAAATATATAGTCAGTTTTTCAATGAGCTTATGAGATAACTTATCTAACATATAACGATTTTCTTCAAGATCAACCGTCTTTTGTAACTCAGTTCCTTCCGCTGAAACGTTATCTGTAGAGATTATTGTGGCATCTATAAAGGCTCTTATTTTTTCAATAGCAGTTTTGTCGTCATCATTGACAATCACATGAATATCTCTCAATAATTTCTCTGAATAACGTTCCACAAGATAATACAGAATATCTTCTTTGTTCTTAAAGTGATAGTATAACAAACCTCGTGATATATTTACCTTATCGACTATATCCTGAGTTGTTGTGTTCGCATATCCTTTCTCCATAAAGAGGAGCATAGCAGCATCCATAATCTCAGCCCGTCGAATTTCCGGATCTTTTACATCTCGCATTTTATTCCTCCTGATTATAAATCATACTACTTTACTGACAAATTGTCAATTATAAAATTACCTTTTTGAGGATACCAAAAAAACCTTGACACCAAGGCTTTTTCGTCAACATTTTTTCTAAGCTCGTACAAGCAGTGATGCTGCCTCAACATGATGCGTCTGCGGGACTAAAAAGGTTTGGGGAACCTTTTGAGGATTAACTGCGTTTCACTAACAAACTCACACACTCGACGTGTGCTGAGAGCTTTCTTCTATACTAATAGACGAAAGGGTGTGAAAATGATTTTTAAATGATACTGTGGAACGGAACAGTAGCCCTAGTATTGACTACTGTCGTTTCTATTCATATTGGCTATTCTAGGACTGAGATGAAAAAATCTATAAATGCTCAGAATAAAATTGAACCCGCAAATCTCCCCAAAACAATGGTGAGTCATGTACTTGTATTATTCCGAAAAAATACACCTCTGGTGCAGTGAGACAAATTGGTGTATCTTATAGTGGCTTCGTAGATGAAAGCTATACTCTACTATCACTCTTTGATGATGTAGAACAAATTGAAAAAGATAATAGACTTCAGACAGCTATTGATGTTGTCAGAGAACAGTTTGGTTTTTTAGCCATACAAAAAGGAACCGTCCTAACTGAAGGTTCCAGAAATATTGAACGCAGTAAACTTATCGGTGGTCATTCCGCGGGTGGATTGGAGGGATTAAAATGAAACAAGAAAAAAATACAGTACAATTTTCAGAAATCCGTAGCAAAGGATGTAATGATATTGAAATGCTTGAAAGATTTTTACATGGAATCGTTGAAACAGCAACTTCAAAACTTCGTCAGAGAAAACTCAAAACAACTGAAATATCGATACGACTAGTACATGCTAAATCTGAAAACCGATTACCATTGGAATTTACATTTAGCATTAAGCCAACAAGCTCATCTGTGATAATCTATACTGAGGTAATCAATCGCTTTAAAGAATGTTACACAGGTGGGGGAATTCAAGGTTTTACGATTCAATTTGATAAAAATACCCTTGCCTCTGCATAGAAAGGATTTGATATGATTGACCGTTCATATTTACCATTTCAATCAGCAAGAGAGTACCAGGATACAAAGATGCAAAAATGGATGGGCTTTTTCCTATCTGAACATGCATCAGCACTCTCTGATGATACAAACAAAGTAACGTACATGTCTGACTTATCACTAGAGAAGAAATTATTACTCCTCAGTCAAGTATACGCCGGGCAGCTACGCACACGCATTCAAGTGATTGAAAAAAACAAGCGTGTTTCCTACACTGGAACAATACCAAGTCTGACCAAAGATTTCATTTTGATAAAAACTACAACAGGTCACATCAATTTGAAATTAAAAGACATTATTAGTATTGAACTTGTCGAGGAGGTGCTCTATGAATCAGCTTGAGTTTCAGCGTAATCACCTACAAATGGACTATTATAGCGAGAGCTACCAAGATTTTGAACGTGACTTCTACCGCTACTCTAACATGAATATTCCATTGACCTTCCTAACTGATGATATCCTAAAAACAATGGCGACTTCACGTAAGAATTACTTTGTCCTCAATAAGGAAAAGTCCAGAGATAACCGCGATCACTTCTTCATATTTGAAGTAAGTACCGTAGATGAGAATCCGCTAATCTATCATTATACATATAAGAAAACTACAATATATTTAGCAGAAAAATAGGAGCAGTTCAATTGACTGTTCCTATTTTTAATATTCATAAAATCTAAAGTCTTTATACTCTTTAACAATGGAGTCGCCAACCAGAACAGACTATACTGACCAGCGACTACCTTAAATTTAATGTTTCAGATTTATTTTCTTATCTCTAATTTCATAAACTACATCTGCTACATTTTCGAGTAATCGTTTATCGTGGGTGATAAACACGATAGTTCCGGTGTACTCCTTCATTAGTATTTCCAAAGCCTCTAAACTTGGTATGTCAAGGAAGTTACTGGGTTCATCCATTATTAGGATGTTATATCTACCCATGAGCATTTTAGCAAGCAACAATTTTATAATTTCTCCACCGCTTAAAACAGATAAACTTTTTCCAATATCGTTCTGTTTGAACCCCATAGATGCTAGCACTGAACGAATTTCTGATATATTGTAGTCACAATCCTTCTGCATAAACTCCATAACATTCTGATTACTGTTGTACTTGTAACCATTCTGTGCAAAGTAACCTATTTTTGCCTTAGGCGAAATAGAAATTCCTTCTTCATGGTTTAAGATCATTTGGATTAAAGTTGTTTTTCCGATTCCATTACCACCAGTTAACGCCACTTTTGCTCCTAACGGAATTTGAAAAGATGCATTTTCAAACAGAGCCTTATCCCCAAATACTTTATTAATTTCTGCACCGACTATAGGGTATGGATTATGGAGCTCCAATGCTTTACTTTGCCTGAAACGAATTCTGCGAATGCCTTCCGGAGCTTCTACTTTTCCTAAGGCCGCAATCCTGTGCTCTAGGGTTTTAGCAGCATTATACATCTTTTTTTCCTTACTTCCTATTGATTTTTGATGAGCTAAACGCCCTCCGTCTTCAGTACTTTTTTTCTTTGAAGAACCTTTTGCCTTCTGTTCTATTTTACGAGCCTGTTTTCGCTTTTCCTCCGCAGCCCTTTCCAATCGGGCACGTTCCGCAATAAATTGTTCGTATTCTGCAGCTTGGCTCTTACGTTCTTCCTCTTTCTGACGAAGATAATCAGAATAGTTTCCCCAATACTCAGTGATTTTGCCATCTTTCAGTTCCCATATTTTATCTACTATTTCATCAAGAAAATAGCGGTCATGGCTAATAACTAACAGTGCACCTGTAAAATATTTTAGCTGTCCTATTAGAAAATCAATTCCTTCACGGTCTAAATGGCTCGTAGGTTCATCCGCTAAAATACCATGAACCTGTGCCGATAAGGCCTGTGCTATTTTAAGCCTTGTTTCTTCACCACCGCTCATAGTCTGTATATTTAATTGCTCAACACCTAGCTTGCCTACAAGTGCAAAATCTTTTTCCTCCTGCAGAGTTACTTCGTCCAACTGGGGAATATAGGCAAGTTCACCCAGACGATTCATTTTACATCCTGGGGGAGTTAATTCTCCTAAAAGTACCCTGAGTAAAGTGCTTTTTCCAGCACCATTTGCTCCTACTAAACCAATACGGTCATAATCATATACTTCTAATTCATTTATATCTAAAACATCGCGTCCTTTGAATTCCACACGAATGTCTTTTGCTTTTAATATTAATTCCATAACATTTCCTCCTGTCTATAATCGCATGCTTTCATTTGCTTGTATGCAGGGAAAACCCTGCGATTTTAGCAGGAAGAGTTACATGAAAATAAGATACATAAATATTCCTCCAATATTGTTTATTTTAAATCTAATTTTCTAACCTCAGTTATCATTTGGCAAACTATAGCAATGCCAATAATTAAAATACCTGATAGTAAAAACCAATGATTTACACCGATTTTATCAGCAAAGAATCCAGAAAGAATTAACCCAATTGGCATAGCAAGTGACATGATACTTCCGATCAAAGAAAATACACGTCCTAAATATTCAGGCTTAATTTTCTCCTGAAAAAGAGCTGTTTGCACACCGCTATAAAATGGCACCGAAAGCCCCATTATTGCACAGCAAACTACGAATATTACAAATCCATTTGGAGGAAGTATTCCCGAAACGGCTAAACTGGTCCCCATTATAAAAAATGAACTTGTTATTAGTAATACATGCTTTTCGAAGCCCCCTAATCTTCCTAATAATAAGCCTCCTGCTAGCATCCCAAATGCAAAGGAAATTTCCGTAATAGAAATATGCACAGGCGTTCCATTAAAGCGTTCCATGCTTATTAAAGGAAATAGTGCATTGATTGGCATATAAACAAAAGTATATAGTGTTCCTAAGAGTAATAAGGCAAACAATCCTTTGTTTTGTCTCAGAACCACAACTCCTTCTTTCATCTCCCTTATGAAATTTGGTTCTAAACTTTGCACTTGATTACCCAGCTTAGGTATACGTACAATTGCTACCGTAATAGATGCAATCACAGCACCCAATACGTCGATGGCAATAATAGCATTTAAATCCCAAACGGAGTATAAGAGTGCTGCAACTGCCGGACTAACAATATAGCTTATAGACTGCAAAGACTGACTATAGCCTGCGCATTTCGTTAGCTGTTCTTCTGGTACTAAAAGTGGTGTAACCGCATTGAGTGCTGGGGTATGAAAAGCTGTTCCAATGCTACGGATAAACAATACTATCATAATCATCCAGACAGGTAGCTCCATACAGAATGCAACAATAGCAAGCACTGCACCAGCTGCTGCGATAATTAAATCGGCACCAATCATTATCTTCTTCCTATCATGACGATCCACTAGCACACCAATGGCAGGTCCCAAAATCGCATAGGGTAAAAAACCTACTAATGAAGCCATAGACAAGACCATCGCAGATCCTGTTTTTTCTGTAAGGTAAAAAATAATCGCCATTTGCAGGATGGCACTAGTGATTAATGATACTGCTTGCCCTGCCCATATTGCATAAAATTTTCGTTTCCAATTGTTGTATTTTTCCATTTATATTATCTCCTGCATATTATTTTGCTTGAATTTCTATTTTGAATAGCATTCTAGGCAATAAAAAATGCAGGCCAAACCCCACAATGTGGCTTTTGGTCTGCATACATACAATTTGGAAACATTCATATTAAAGACATAGTTAAATAAAGGTATAGTTAAATAACCAATATCCTCACCGTAACTAATGAATGCTCAATATCGTATAAATAAGCACAACAAAAAAGCCTATCATCGGGTATAGATTCTGCTTTTTTTATTGCCAGCTTATCTTAAACGCATTGAGGCTGTCATAGTTTCGGTTCCTCCTACATCTTTGTTTATATCAATTTATAGTATAACACAACAAGATGATATGTTCAATATAAAAGTTATGGAATGAGACTCATACTTCCAATTCGATGCCAGATTTAAAGGATATGACGAAGTTTTCTTCATAGACTGTAACGCTCTGGATTATCTTCCTTAGTAGCAAGCGATTAGCTTTCACAAAATCTTCTGTTTGTAGTTTTAAAAATTCATCAGGATTTTCTAACTCAACCTCAAAATATTTCATTTTACATTCCCTCATTTCATTTATTGATAAATTGAGTTTGCAAAAAAGAGTGGACAATTTTTGTCTACTCTTAACCTTTAAAATAGTTTTTTTTAATCGATTTGAAGTTGCCTAAATTATTACTTATTCGGTAAAATGAAGTATTGCTTTCAACAGATTTCCTTCAACTACACTTCACTTGATTCAAACAAGGTGGGTACATTTCTATTCCCACAAACTCCTTGTCAATGGAAACAAACACGTACCCACAGGGTAAATGGAAATAGAAACTGATAATTTCTAGCTATCACTTCTACTCATTCCAAAAATTTTCTCACTCTGATACTTACCCACCATAAAGCAAAAAGCCTTGCAATCAAGGCTTTCATTATCCCTTTCGTTCAAAGGTTTCTAAGCTTTTACGAGCAGAGCGACACACTCAGCGGTTCGCTATCTCCGTTCTGTCTGCGTGCTAGCACTTGTCAATCACGGACAGCTATCGCATGGGCGGAAGTAAATGCTAATCTTCGTCGTTTTACTCCTTGACTAGCAAACTTACCGCCTCAACATGATGCGTTTGTGGAAACAAGTCCACCGGCTGGACTTTCTTCAATTCATATCCTAATTCTTGGTAGAGTTTGATATCACGCGCCATGGTTGCGACATTACATGAGATATAAGCGATGCGATCTGCTCCTGTTTGGCTACTTGCCTTGATAAAGCTTTCGGTTAAGCCCTTGCGTGGAGGATCAACCAAGATAACGGTTGGTTGAATCCCATCTTTGAGCCAATTTTTCATAGCATTTTCAGCCGTATCACAGACATAGTGGGCATTTGAAATATTGTTCAGTTGAGCATTCTTCTTGCTATTCTCAACTGCTTCTGGAATCACTTCAACACCATAGACTTCCTTGACGTGTTTGGCAACAGAGAGGCCAATCGTCCCAATCCCCGAATAGGCATCAATAACCACATCATCTTCTTTTAATTCAGCAAAATCAATGGCTGTTTGATAAAGTTTTTCAGCCATTTCAGTATTGACTTGGTAAAAAGCAGGTCCAGCGATTTGGTAGTCATTTCCCAACATCTGGTCAGTGATATAGTCTTGTCCATAAAGTGTGCGCCATTCCTTACCAAAAATTGCATTGGTATTCTGCTCGTTGATATTTTGCATGACAGACACAATCTCTGGGAACTGCTTGATGAATTGTTCAATCAATTGGTCCACACGAAAAACTTTGGGACGAGTTGTCACCAAAATGACCATGATTTGTCCTGAATAGTGGCCACGACGCACCACAAGATTACGAATCAAGCCAGCTTGTTCCTTTTCATCATAAGGTTTCAGGTCATAACGACGGAGCAAGTCGCGTAGAGCTACAACTACCTCATCAATCACAGGATCTTGGATAAAGAAATCTTCTAGAGGCATGAGGTCATGGGAATTCTTACGGAAAAATCCAGTTTCCAAAACACCATTAACACGACGAACAGGGACCTGTGCCTTGTTACGATACTTGACTGGATTTTCCATACCAAGCGTTTCAGCAACCTCTACATCCGTAATACCAGCAATCTTGTATAGACTGTCCTTGACTTGCTTAGTTTTAAATTTGAGTTGTTCTGGATAGGAAAGATGACCTAAATCCGCGATTCCTGAACGAAGGTAAGCCAAATCTAGATTGTGATTACGGTGTGGTGACTGGACAAGGTATTCTTCAACTTTCCCAAAACCAATCTTTTTATTAACCTTGAGGACACGCATAAGGATTTTTTCAGTCGGTAAAGCATTCTCTACAAAAAAGACCAAACCATCTACCTTCGCCACACCTGAACCTTCATGGGTCAAGTCAACAATTTCAACTTCTACAATATCATTTTTCTTTAACATTCTCTTCACTTTCTATTGGCCGACAAAAAAGACGGCAACGTTACAGTTACCATCTATTATACCATGAAATTTCTTAAGAACCAAAACTCTTGAAGAAGTTGACAATGGCTTGCCAGAGGGAGCTTAGAAAATTACCGCCATCCTCTAGCGCTTTATCAGCATCAAAGTTAAGGTTAATATTTTTAAAACTGTCGCCAGCTTGTGAAACAATACTTTGTTTAAGGTCATTCAGGGTTTTAGTGAAGTCTGCATTGCTGAGGATATCACTTTTTGAGAGATTCAAAGCAAAATTGATGATGATATTGATCTGGTTTCCTGTTATGACCTGATCAAGTTTGTAATTTTTTAAGGTATCTTCAACGATTTTGCGGACATCTTCCTCTGTCAGATTTCCCTTGCTTTCTTTAGCTTTGGCGAGTCCTGACTTGATATCGGCTAGAGCAACGTTCAATTTATTAGCATCATAGCCAGACTTGTCCTTGTTTTCAGCATTGATATCGGACAAAGCCTTCAACTCTTCTTGAGCCAAATCTTTGTTGGCTTGTGGCACCTTGGCTCCATTAGCTTCTAGCGAATAGTAAATCCCGGCTAAGGCACTCTCACCTGTAACTGGAATAGGTGCTGCTACAGTGATTTTGGCGTGTTCCACACCCAAAGTTACGGCCGCATTGCGGTACATATCCTGCGTCACCTTAGTGATATTTTCTGGTGTTTCAATCTTGACCTCAAGTGACGATTTGTCACCTAGCTTTTGAATCTTGGCTGATGAATACAATTGTAAGCTAGAGTCATTGGCAACATTCATAATCTTAGAATAGACATCAGGTGTCATGGTCTTGAGTTCTTTGGTGTCTGTTGAGGCATTGTAGCCTAGTTTTTTAAGGGTTTGATTTTTTTGGTCTTCAGACAATGATGAACCTAGGACATATTCAGGTTGAACATAGGTTTCATCGATGACTTTTTGAACATCTGTTGCTGCATGGGCGCTATTCATAGCTGTTACTGCCCACAAGACCGCAGCACTAGTCAGAAAGAGTTTCTTTCTCATTGGGAATTTCCTCCTTTACCTTTCTAGAGTAATATATCTATCTTAAAGAAAACTTATAACAAAAACACCTGGTCTAGCCAGATGTCGAAAAGAGAGTGAAAGTTTTGATGATGTAAAGGTTGAGTTGCACCTGTCTAGAATAATAATAGTTTCCTCCATTTACATAGAGTTCAGCACCGTGAAAAATGGAAATGGGGTGAATATAACTATAAGTCTTTCCAGTGGTATTGCCAAGCAAGGGAGCAACAGTATCACGAGAGTACTGTTTAGCCAGAGCCAAGGTATTTTCCTTACCATTTTGGGCGATATAATCGATATAGGCAGGACCAAAATTATAGGCTTGAACAGCCGTCCAGACATCTACCCTCTTCTTCTGGGCCAGATAGAGATTGTCTGTCAGAGTTTGAATGCCTTGCCGAATGCTAGAGGCATTATCATTGATGGTGTTGGTTGAGCCACTTGCAGACTCACTAGACTGCATAACATCGCCTTCTTTTCCTTTTGTTTCGGTATAAATCATAGCGAGCACAAGCTCTTCGTTTGCTGGGGTATCTTTTTCACTCAAGATTTCTCGCACCATGGGTTGATAGGTCAGGACCTGCTTGACATCTTGGTGAACGCGGTAAGCTTTATAGCCAGCAAAAAGGAAGACTGCTAGTACAAGCACTCTTCGAATTCGTTTAAACATTATTTACTTTGGATATCCTCGATATTTTTGATTAAGATAGAGTAGGTTCCATTGTCGTTTTGGATAAACTCAACAGACTCGGCGTCTTGATAGACGTTATTGGGAACGATGAGCTCAATTCCATTTGACAAGGAAAGTTTTTGGTTTTCAAATTTTTTAAGCTGACGACTGGCATCAATTTCATCAAATTGAACAGGTTCTGGGACAGCTTCTTTAACTTGGTCAATAAAGCTCAAACGAGCCGTCAGATTATTGTCAAAAAGGTCGTTGGCCAATTTTTCAGGTGACAATTCATTGCTTTCTTCCAGGTTATTGAAAATCGCTGATTTCACCTTAGATTGAAATTGAAAATCATCTGTGTTAAAAGTTTCAGCAATTCTCTGGGCTGTTTTTTCCAGTTCTTTGATAGATTTCTTAGGTGAAATCTTAGGGGCTACGGCAAGGAGATTTTCTGAAAAATAGTTCAAGAAAGTCCCATTGTACTTGATTCGTTTTTCAATCAGATGGTACTTGCGGCTCTGAAGATTAACCACCAAGGCCTCATCAGCTCCTGTTCCAAATCCAGGTAAGTTATTTTGAGTTAGCTTGATTGGATTATCAACCTCTCCCCCGAGGTGGGTCAAGGTCTCACGCAGGGCAATTCGTAAGAAAGCGAAATGTTCTACACCTTCTTTAGAAAATTGCACAAAAATCAAGTCATTGGTCTTAAGATTTTCTGAAATGCTAAACTCCTCTTTCCAGAGATTAGCCAGCGTCACTGATGTCTCCAACAAATCGTCTGTAATATGATTGAAGAAGGGATTTTCTTCCTCGAAAATCCCAGTCTTGGCTTCATCTGAATACACACGTTCGATTTTTTTGCGCAGGTATTCTTCGATTTTTGGAGTAATATTGAGAAACTTATCCGCTAGGAACAGCTCCGTATCATCCGGACTGAACTGATGAATAATAGCTTTCTTAATATAAATGTCCATAAAAGTTTTAGTCCTCGTATAATGGGAAGGCATCTGTTAATTCTTTAACTGCACTTCTCACTTCTTCTAAGACAGCTTCATTTTCTGCATTCTTAAGGGTTTTAATGATGAGCTCAGCCACTTTACGACTTTCTTCTTCACCAAATCCACGTGCAGTGATGGCTGCTGCTCCGATACGAATACCACTTGTCTTGAATGGTGACAAGCTTTCGTAAGGGATTGAGTTTTTATTTAGGGTAATATTGACTTCATCCAGCAAGTTTTGAGCAACTTTTCCGTTTTCTACAACTTTAGTCACATCCACTAGGAAGAGATGGTTTTCAGTCCCACCAGAAATGATACGGAAATCAGGATCTTGCAAAAAGACATCCGCCATAGCCTTGCTGTTCTTGATAACATTGGTAGCGTATTCCTTGAAGGCTGGATCCAAAACTTCTTTGAAAGAAACAGCTTTAGCTGCCACAACATGCTCCAAAGGTCCACCTTGAATACCAGGGAAAATAGCTGAATTGATTTTCTTAGCTAGGTCTTCATCATTGGTCAAAATCAAACCGCCACGTGGTCCACGAAGGGTTTTGTGGGTTGTGGTTGTTGTGATATGTGCGTATGGTACTGGGCTAGGGTGAAGACCAGCAGCAACCAAACCAGCGATATGAGCCATATCTACCATGAGTTTAGCCCCAACAGCGTCCGCAATTTCACGGAATTTTGAGAAGTCGATAATTTGAGAATAGGCTGAAGCACCTGCTACAATCAGTTTTGGTTTTACTTCTTGGGCTTGCTTCAAGATAGCATCAAAGTCCAAGAGTTCTGTTTCAGGATCCACGCTATAAGAAACAAAGTTGTAGGTTTGACCAGAGAAACTGACAGGAGCTCCGTGGGTCAAGTGTCCACCAGCAGCCAAATCCATTCCCATAACCGTATCGCCAGGCTCAATCAAGGCCATGTAAGCCGCACAGTTAGCTTGGCTCCCTGAGTGTGGTTGGACATTGGCAAATTTAGCACCGAAAATTTCTTTTGCACGTTCAATGGCTAGAGATTCTACCACATCTACCACATCCGTTCCACCATAATAACGGCGCCCTGGGTAGCCTTCGGCATATTTATTCGTCAAGATAGACCCTTGAGCTGCCATAACAGCCTTGGAAACAACGTTTTCCGAAGCAATCAACTCGATATTGTTTTGTTGGCGTTCTTCTTCTTTGGCAATAGCATTCCAGAGATCAGCATCATATGCTTTAAAATTATCTTTGTCAAAAATCATAGGTCTTCTCCTTTATAATGTGACAGGTCCTTTAGTTTAAGAAAATAAACTAAAGGATGCGAATAAACCGTTTCTGCATTTTATCACAAGTATAACCAACTTTTTCATAAAATGCATGAGCACCCAGACGGTGATCAGCAGAGTTTAAGCGGATAAACTCATAACCACGTCTTTTGGCTTCGTCTTCCAACCCTTGTAATAAACTTTTACCGATACCTTGACCTTGCGCTTGAGGTGAAACTGCTAAGGCTAAAATATTAAAACCTGCTTTGGAATAGAGTGATTCATAAACCTCAGCGTGAACATATCCCAGTAAAACATGACTAGCTATATCCTCATAGCCAAGAAGGAAATGATGGGAATCCTGAGACAGTCTAGCTAATTGACTAGCCGTGTCCTCTGGACTAAAAGAATACCCCAAAGCTTTTTGGTTAATCTCACATATAGCTTTCACATCTGTTTCTTGCAAATCTCTTAGCATTTTATTCCTCCTCAAAAGAAATCTCTGGCAACTGAGCAAGAATATCTTCTCGCTTAATGGCCCCTTGGCGTAAGATTTTCACCTTGTCTCCCGATAAATCCAAAATAGTTGAATCCTGTCCAGTTAGAAAAGCATCGTCTTCCAAACCCAGAACCTCTTGGTCAAAATCCTCTAGAATTTGATTAAAAGTCACGCCACTTGCCTGACCTGAGATATTGGCAGACGGCCCAATCAAGGGACCTGTCTCTCGAATCAAATCAAGGGTAATGGGATGACTAGGCATCCGAAATCCAACAGTTGCCAGACCAGAATTGACCCAATAGGGAACTCGGTCATTGGCTTCGAGTATAATGGTCAAGGGACCTGGTAAAAAGTTCTCTACAAGTTTTTGCAGATAAGATGGCTGATTCTTAGAAAAGTTCAAGATGTCCTCTAGAGAGGCGATATTGAGGTTAAGCGCCTTGTCTCTGGGACGACGTTTGAGTTGGTAAACATGGTCAACTGCTTTTTCGTCTAAGGCCTTAGCAAAAAGACCGTATACTGTCTCTGTAGGCAGAACGACAGCTCCACCATTTTCCAACTCTTGTCTAATCTTGTCCATCATCAACGACAACCATCCTATCTTGACCAAACTGGTCCTTGAGTGTTCGTACTCTTTTTTCAGGAAGATTTTTCCTAAAAAGCTCAGGAACACTTTGACCTTGTTTGTATCCAATTTCAAGGTAAATCTTACCACCGTCTTTGAGATAGGCTTTTGCATCTTCCGCAATTCTACGGTAAATAGCTAGGCCATCCTCGTCTGCAAAGAGAGCTAAATGAGGCTCCGAATGCAAAACATTCAAACCTACCTCTGACTCATCTTCACGAGAGATATAGGGTGGATTGGATACAATTATATCATATTTTTCAGAAATTTCTGCAAAACAATCAGATTTTTTAAAAAATATATTAAGTTTTTGATTTTTAGCATTTTCGCGAGCTAAATCTAAAGCATCTTGGGAAATATCCACTGCTGTCACTGACCAAGCTGGTCTATTTTTTGCTAAGGCGAGAGCAATAGCTCCACTACCTGTTCCAATATCCAGGACTGAAAGATTCGTCTCAGGATTTTCAGCCAGGATAAGCTCCACTAACTCCTCAGTCTCTGGACGAGGAATCAAAACCCGCTCATCAACTTTTAGCTGCATTCCATAAAAATCTGCCCGACCTATAATATACTGGGCAGGTTTATGAGCTACTAACTGCAGGTAAATTTCTTCTACAAATACTTCTTCCTCTTCCGTCACTTCCTGCTGAAGAGCAAAAACAAAGTCTGTAAAAGAGAGATTTTTCAGGCTACGATAGACAAAAGAGAGGCTTTCAGCTTCCTCTCCTTGTCTTATCAACTCTTCTTCAAAATCTGAAAATAATTGAGCTAATTTCATTATTTGTTTAATTCTTCTAATTTTTGCGTTTGGTCATAGAGCACCAAGGCATCCACAACTTCGTCCAATTTACCAGATAAAATCGTATCTAGTTTTTGGAGGGTTAAGCCGATACGGTGATCTGTGACACGGTTTTGTGGGAAGTTATAAGTACGGATTCGTTCTGAACGGTCCCCAGTTCCGATTGTCGACTTACGCTCAGCGTCTTGTTCATCTTGTGCAATTTGTGCAAAGTGATCAGCGACACGCGCACGGATGATTTTCATGGCCTTTTCACGGTTCTTCTGCTGGGTACGTTCTTCCTGCATCTCCACCTTGATATTGGTTGGCAAGTGAACGATACGCACGGCAGTCGCAACCTTATTGACGTTCTGTCCACCAGCACCAGAGGCGTGATAGATGTCGACACGAAGGTCTTTTGGATCAATGTCGTATTCAACCTCTTCAACTTCAGGCATGACAAGAACTGTGGCAGTTGATGTATGGACACGACCTTGACTTTCTGTCACAGGGACACGTTGCACACGGTGTGCTCCAGATTCGTACTTGAGTTTAGAGTAAACAGATTGACCTGAAACCATGGCAACGACTTCTTTAAAACCGCCGACACCATTTATAGAGGCTTCCATAACTTCAAAGCGCCAGCCTTGGGCTTCCGCATACTTTTGATACATGGTTAGCAAATCTCCAGCGAAAAGTGCTGCTTCGTCTCCACCAGCGGCGCCACGGATTTCAAGGATGATGTTCTTGTCATCGTTTGGATCCTTTGGAAGAAGCAAGATTTTCAGTTTTTCTTCGTATTCTTCTTTTTCAGCCTTGGCATCTTTGAGTTCTTGCTTGGCCATTTCTTCCAAGTCAGCATCTCCACCTGATTCCTTAATCATCTCTTCAGCATCGACGATGTTTTGAAGGACTTGTTTGTATTCTCGGTAAGCCGTCACTGTATCACGGCTTGAAGCCTCTTCTTTTGAGAGCTCCATGAAACGCTTGGTGTCCGAAACCACATCTGGGTCACTCAGCAATTCTCCTAATTCTTCATAACGGTCTTCTACAGCTTGTAGTTGATCATAGATGTTCATTTTTATTCATTCTCCTTATTGATTTCAGGCGCAAAATAATGTTTACGGCAAACTGAGATATAAGTTTCATTACCGCCAATCTGGATCTGTTCTCCATCGTAAACGGGCAATCCATCCTGAGTACGCAATACCATGGTCGCCTTTTTCTTGCAATACTGACAGATGGTCTTGATTTCGTCAATCTTGTCTGCTAAGAGCAAGAGATACTTGGAACCTTCGAACAGTTCATTGCGAAAGTCATTTTTCAAACCAAAAGCCATGACAGGTATGTCTAACTCATCGACAACACGAGCCAGGTCGTAAACATGGTGACGCTTGAGAAACTGGGCTTCATCGACCAACACACAGTAAGGTGTTTCTGGTAGGTCTCGGATATAGCCAAAGATATCCGTCGTTTCCTCAATCGCAATGGCAGGGCGTTTCATGCCAATACGACTCGACACATAGCCAACACCATCACGCGTATCCAGAGCCGAGGTCATAATTACAACACTTTTTCCCTGCTCCTCGTAGTTATAGGCCACTTTGAGAATCTCAATCGTTTTACCAGAATTCATGGTCCCATAACGATAATATAACTGTGCCATGTTTCTTGCTTCACGTCCATTTCTAAATTTTTGCTACATTCTAGTATATCATAATTTTCTGAAGCTTTAAACGGCAAAATGTGGTAAAATAGAAGAAATCAAAACTAGTGGAGGAAACCATTATGCCATTTGTACGCATCGATTTATTTGAAGGACGCACGCTCGAGCAAAAGAAAGCTCTGGCTAAGGAAGTAACGGAAGCGGTTGTCCGTAACACTGGAGCCCCTCAATCTGCTGTTCATGTCATCATCAACGACATGCCAGAAGGAACTTACTTCCCACAAGGGGAAATGCGCACCAAATAAGCTAGCTTAAGCAGAATTGCTTAGGCTTTTTCAATCTCCAAGTAGCATCCATTGAAGAAATAGTCTAAATTTGTTACAATTTGAAAAGAGACTTGGAATATTCCAAGAAAAGAGCAATTAATTAAAGGAAAACATTATGATTACACGTGAATTTGATACCATCGCTGCTATCTCTACTCCACTAGGTGAAGGAGCTATTGGTATTGTCCGCTTGAGCGGAACAGAAAGTTTTGCTATTGCGCAAAAGATTTTTAAAGGAAAAGACTTGAGTCAGGTTGCTAGCCATACCCTTAACTACGGTCACATCGTTGACCCTCAGACAGGAAAAGTCATGGACGAGGTTATGGTTGGGGCTATGAAATCTCCAAAGACCTTTACTCGTGAAGATATTATCGAGATTAACACCCACGGTGGGATTGCGGTGACCAATGAAATTCTCCAACTAGCGATCCGTGAAGGAGCTCGGTTGGCTGAGCCTGGTGAATTTACCAAACGTGCCTTTTTAAACGGTCGTGTGGACCTGACTCAGGCTGAAGCCGTTATGGACATCATCCGTGCTAAGACAGACAAGGCTATGAACATTGCAGTTAAACAATTAGACGGTTCCCTTTCTGAGCTGATTAATAATACCCGTCAAGAAATCCTCAATACACTTGCCCAAGTTGAGGTTAATATCGACTATCCTGAGTATGACGATGTTGAAGAAGCGACTACTGCTGTGGTCCGAGAAAAGACAATGGAGTTTGAGCAATTGCTAACCAATCTCCTTAGAACAGCCCGTCGCGGTAAAATCCTTCGTGAAGGAATCTCCACTGCCATCATCGGACGCCCCAACGTTGGGAAATCAAGCCTTCTCAACAACCTCTTGCGTGAAGACAAGGCTATCGTAACCGATATTGCTGGTACAACACGTGATGTTATTGAAGAATACGTCAACATCAACGGTGTTCCCCTAAAATTGATTGATACAGCTGGTATTCGTGAAACAGATGATATTGTGGAACAAATAGGTGTTGAGCGTTCGAAAAAAGCCCTCAAGGAAGCCGACTTGGTTCTACTGGTGCTAAATGCCAGTGAACCACTAACCGCCCAAGACCGCCAACTCCTAGAAATCAGTCAGGAGACTAATCGCATTATTCTTCTTAACAAAACTGACCTGCCTGAAGCGATTGAAACATCGGAACTACCTGAAGACGTTATTCGTATTTCAGTCCTTAAAAACCAAAACATCGATAAGATTGAAGAGAGAATCAACAACCTCTTCTTTGAAAATGCTGGTTTGGTTGAGCAAGATGCTACTTACTTGTCAAACGCCCGTCACATTTCCCTAATTGAAAAGGCTGTTGAAAGCCTACAGGCTGTTAACCAAGGGCTGGAACTAGGTATGCCAGTTGATTTACTTCAAGTTGATTTGACTCGTACTTGGGAAATCCTCGGAGAAATCACTGGTGATGCTGCTCCAGATGAACTCATCACCCAACTCTTTAGCCAATTCTGTTTAGGAAAATGAGTAAAATCCATGATCGTTCATTCGGTCATGGATTTTATTGTCTTCATTAATAATCTGGTCTTAAAACCCCTGTTACAGTTGCCTTGGTTGCTTCGTAGTCGCCATCTACGACAACCTTGATAATGCGTTTGGCATCTTCTTCTGGTGCTGGAACAAGAGGTAGACGAGTTGGTCCAGCTTCAAATCCCATATAGTTAAGAACGGCCTTAACTGGAGCAGGACTTGGATAAGAGAAGAGAGCATTAACCTTAGGAATGAACTTACGTTGAATTGCTGCGGCTTTCTTCATATCGCTTTCTGCAATGGCCGTAAACATCTCGTGCATCTCATCCCCATTTGTATGAGAGGCAACAGAAATAACCCCATCCGCACCAAGATTCATGGCATGGAAAGCATCTCCATCCTCACCTGTGTAAATCAAGAACTCCTCTGGCTTGTGCTCAATCAAGTAAGCCATATTTGCCAAACTCGTACATTCTTTAACACCGATAATATTTGGATGGTCAGCCAAACGAAGCATGGTTTCTGGAGTTAATTCGACAACCACACGCCCTGGAATGTTATAGATAATAATTGGTAGGTCAGAAGCATCTGCAATGGCCTTAAAGTGCTGATACATTCCTTCTTGGGAAGGTTTGTTGTAGTAAGGCACAATAGCAAGACCAGCTGCGAAACCACCAAATTCTGCGACTTCTTTGACAAACTCGATCGAGTCACGAGTATCATTGGTACCGACACCCGCAATCAAAGGAACACGTCCATTGACAACTTTCTGTACAGCTGCAAAGAGTTCCAACTCTTCATCGTGAGTCAAGGTAGGACTTTCAGCTGTCGTGCCAGCAAGAAGAATTCCATCCGTATGATGGTCCAATAAATGCTCAATCAAGGCTGGAATAGCATCAAAGTTGATGGAACCATCCTCGTGGAAGGGGGTAATAAAGGCTGTGATGATTTTACACTCTTTTAAATCTTGATAAGACATGAGAAACACCTCTCTATTTCAAAGAAGGAGTTCATCTGAACTCCTAAATTATATGACTATTTTAATTCAAATTTCAATTCAGCTGTTGGACGAACCAAGCCACGTTCGTGAAGAGTTTCTGCAATCTGAACTGAGTTCCAAGCAGCACCTTTGAGAAGGTTATCTGAAACAACCCACATGTGAATTCCTTTTTCAGCATCCAAGTCTTTACGGATACGACCTACGAAGGTATCACGTGAACCAACTGCATTGATGGCTTGCGGATAGATTTGATGAGCTACATCATCTTCAAGAACAGCACCTGGGAAGGCTGCGATAGCTGCTTTGACTTCTTCAATTGGAGCCACTTCTTTTGTTTCGATATAAACTGACTCAGAGTGAGCTGACAAGACTGGAATACGCACACATGTTGCAGATACTGCAATGCTATCATCTTCCATGATTTTCTTAGTTTCCTTAGTCATCTTCATCTCTTCGTAAGTATAATCATTGTCTGTGAAGACATCAATTTGTGGGAGAGCGTTGAAGGCGATAGGATAATGTTTCTTGTCACCACCTGAAGGCAAAATTTCTGCGTGTAAATCACGTGGTTTCACTCCATCATTCAAGACTTCACGAAGTTCACGTTGTGTCTCAAGAATCGCTCCCATACCAGCACCTGAAACGGCTTGGTAAGTTGAAACGATGATACGGTCCAAGCCCCATTTTTGGCGAACTGGCTCAAGAGCCACCATCATTTGGATTGTTGAACAGTTAGGGCAAGCAATAATCCCGTTGTGGGCATCAAGTGCGTGAGCATTGACCTCTGGAACAACCAAAGGAACGTCTGGATTTTGACGGAAGTAAGATGTATTATCAACTACTACCGCTCCAGCTTTAACTGCATATGGTGCATACTTAGCTGATGTAGAACCACCTGCTGAAAAGAGAGCAATATCAACTCCTTCAAAAGCAGTTTCAGTCGTTTCTTCAATCGTAATATCTTGGTCTTTAAATTTCAAAGTCTTGCCTGCTGAACGTGCAGAAGCAAGTAAACGAATTTTATCAATTGGAAGTGTTGATTCTTCCAACATCTTTATCATCTGAGCACCGACAGCACCTGTCGCGCCGACTACAGCAACTGTATATCCCATAAGTAACCTCTTTCGGAATTTTCTAAAAATTTCTATAATAGATGTATTATACTACTTTTTCCATGAATTGCAAAGCTTTTTCATCATTTTTTAGAAAATAAAAATCCCCAGTCGCTAGACTAGGGACTAAGAGGCATCTTCATGTGATGAGCAGGTTCACACAACTCATCAAGGTCCGCTCCTGCGTTATGACCTCCTTATGCTCAATAGCAGTCCGAAGACTACCTATCGACTCATCGCATCTACTATTCTACTAAAGAGAATGACTTTTGTCAACAGACAAAACTCTTTATACTCTTCAAAAATCTCTTCAAACTTCGTCAGCGTCGCCTTACCGTATGTATGGTTACTGACTTCGTCAGTTTCATCTACAACCTCAAAAACATGTTTTGAGCTGACTTCGTTAGTTCTATCTGCAACCCCAAAGCAGTGCTTTGAGCAACCTGCGGCTAGCTTCCCAGTTTGCACTTTGAAAAATTTGGGGCAGATTTGGGGCAGACATAACAAAAACCCTTGTAAATCAAGGGCTTTTGTGTTTATTTAATGCTAATTGCCGGGATTGAACCGGCGACCTCATCCTTACCATGGATGCGCTCTGCCAACTGAGCTAAATCAGCTTACTTAAAAAGTATACTACAGTTAGAAAATCTTGTCAAGTTTCCTTAGATATTTTCCATAAGAAAAAGCCAGGTAATAGCTACCTAGCTTGTCCTGTTCTATTTGCTTAAATCGATTCGACGACCAATTTTACCAATGATAATCGCACCAATAATCAATGAAGCAAATTCACCAATTCCTGTTGTGAACCAAGTAAGGAAAAATGGTAATTGCGCTACGATATTCAACTCGGCAGCAATTGTAAACATGGAAATTGAAAAGAGGATTGAAAAGAAAAAATGATCTTTTCTGATTAATCCATTGAAGAGGTAGTCTTTACTGTATTTTGCAAAAAGCCAAACACCTAAACTGAGGAATACCAAGGTTGATCCACCACCAACAAAGACATCTAGCAGTCCGAAGCTAAAGAAATTAGCAATCATACAACCGATGGTAACTCCGATGATGTACTTAGGATTGTAAAAAGCCATAAAGTTCATCATTTCTGAAATACGGAACTGATAAGCACCGTAGCTAATGGCATTTAGGGGTGGTGTGACAGTTAAAACGACATAGATAGCTGCAACGATTGCAATATCTGCTACATCACGAACAGTTAATTTTTTCATCTTTTCTCCTTTGGCGGGTTGTCCACGTAAAATATGCTTGGTGAAAGAAGCTAAGCACCAAGGGTTGATTCATTCAACCTTACTAGTATAGCACAATAGCCTGCTTTATGCTATACTAAAAGCATGAAAAAACGCATTCAAAGTCTATTCATGAATGAGCTCTTAGCCTATCTTTTTTTTGGAATAGCAACTACTCTTATTTCTATTCTATCCCGATTAGTCATTTATCAACTAACTCATAAAGAACTCCTTGCTACTGCCCTAGCAAATATTATCGGTATCCTCTTTGCCTTTATCACAAATGATACGATTGTATTTAAGCAGGCTAGGCAGAATTGGCCAAGACGTTTAGTGAAATTTACTCTTGCCCGCCTTTCTACTTTTCTTTTAGACTTATTTTTAACTTTTCTCTTTGTAACCCAGTTTCCTAATATTATTGGACAATTTGTAAATAATAATATAGACAAGGTTAATACTATCGAAACAGCTATTTCACAATTTTTGATAATTATTCTTAATTACATTTTTAGTAAGGTATTTATTTTTAAAAATAAAAAAATTTAAGCATATAGCTTGCAAGCATTTCTTAATTAATATATAATAAAGAGCAAAAACTTTGGAAAGGAACTATGAAAATGTTAAAAGATCTTAAAGCATTTTTGCTTCGTGGTAATGTCGTAGACCTTGCTGTCGGTGTGATCATTGCCTCTGCTTTTGGTGCAATCGTAACTTCATTCGTTAACGATATCATCACTCCACTTCTATTGAATCCAGCCTTGGAAGCTGCGAAAGTACAAAACATCGCTGAACTTGCATGGAATGGTGTTACATATGGTAAATTCTTGAGTGCTATTATCAACTTCCTTGTTGTAGGTACTGTTCTCTTCTTCGTTATTAAAGCTATGGAAAAAGCTCAAAGCCTTACTAAAAAAGAAGAAGCTGCTGAGGAAGCTCCAGCTGCTCCAACTGAATTGGAAGTACTTCAAGAAATCAAAGCGCTTCTTGAGAAAAAATAATCGTTTAAAAGGATCTAGCACAAAGCTAAATCCTTTTTCTTTACTCTTTCGGCAACTTACCTGCTTTCTCTAGCATTTTCTTGATCAAATAAGGCATCTTAACATTTTCACGACCTTTTTTCTCAATCAGTTTTTTCACAAATTCTGGCATTTGTAAATCTTGAGATTCGGCCAAAATATTTTTCGTCTCATCTGAAGGGACTAACTCATCAAATGTTTCTTCTTCTGGGAGAAATTCCTTAAATTCTTGATGTTCATTAGTTCTGACTGTATTAACCAAAGCATCAATCAAACGAGAATCCGTATTGGGCATTGGTGGTCGATGGTAGGTCACACCCAATTCTTGACACAAGTCATAACATTCCACATCATTATCAAATAAAACTTCAATATGCTCGCTAATGAAGCTGATAGGAACAAAAATATAATGGTCTGGATGTTCTGTCTGTTCTCTGAGATACTCCAGAACATCTGGTTTAATCCATGGAATACCGATATCACTCTCACTCTGCCAGGTATTGGTATATTGTTCTGAACTCAAGCCTAGTTTTTCAGCGACTAGCTTGCTATTTTCAAAAATTTGGTCGATATAGGGGTCACCAAAATCCAAGGCAAAAATGGGTACACTATGGGCTGAAAAGATGACTTTAAAGCTATCCTGCTTTACTTCTTCTTTTAAAATATTACCAATTTCATCTGCCCAATAGTTTAGCAAGTCCTCTTCTTGATACCAGTCCTTAATGACCAAAAATTGAATTTGCTTGCTTTCTAAAAATTTCTCATAACCCATGACAGAGTAAAAAGAATAATGGGGCTCCAAAATCAGGCAAATACACTGTTCAATGCCGTCTGCTTCCATCTGACCAATCACATCTGGAATAAAAGGTCTGGAAAATTTATTGGCAAAATAGACACTATACTCATTCCCCAGTCTAGCTTCTACTAAGGCAACTTCTTCACGGGTAATTCTTTGCAGAGGCGTGCCTCCAATAAGTACATAATTATCATAGAGTGTTTGAATCTCGTGGTCTTGAGGTCTCACTCCGCGACGAATATTTGTGAAAAAATCAGCTACACCTTCAAAGGTAATCTCTTCTGGCGAACCGAAAGTCATCATTAAAATTGCTTTTTTCATAACTGCTTCCTTGTGATGTTTTTATCAAGTTTATTTTATCATGAATTCACCAATAAGTAAACGCTAACATAGAAAATTTTCCCAACTTCCGTCTTTTGTTTTTCTCTTCTTTCTATGATACAATGGAAAAAATGAATTCAAAAGGAGTTTTTTATGACTTATCCAAATCTCTTGGACCGCTTTTTAACCTACGTTAAGGTCAACACGCGCTCTGATGAACACTCTACTACTACTCCAAGTACACAGAGTCAGGTTGACTTTGCGACAAATGTCCTCATTCCTGAAATGAAACGTGTTGGATTACAAAATGTTTATTATCTACCAAATGGTTTTGCTATTGGAACCTTGCCAGCCAATGATCCATCTTTAACACGTAAAATTGGCTTCATCTCCCACATGGATACTGCTGATTTTAATGCCGAAGGAGTCAATCCACAGGTAATTGAAAACTACGATGGGGGTGTGATTGAACTTGGAAATTCTGGTTTTAAACTAGATCCATCCGACTTCAAGAGTCTTGAGAAATATCCAGGACAAACGCTTATCACAACCGATGGAACAACCTTGCTAGGTGCCGATGATAAGTCAGGAATTGCTGAAATTATGACAGCCATTGAATATCTAAATGCTCATCCTGAAATCAAACACTGTGAGATTCGTGTTGGTTTTGGTCCAGATGAAGAAATCGGTGTTGGTGCTAATAAATTTGATGCAGAAGATTTTGATGTTGATTTTGCCTACACTGTTGATGGAGGACCACTAGGAGAACTTCAGTACGAAACTTTCTCAGCAGCTGGTGCTGAATTGCATTTCCAAGGTCGTAATGTCCATCCTGGTACTGCAAAAGGGCAAATGGTCAACGCCCTTCAGTTAGCAATTGATTTTCACAATCAACTTCCAGAGAATGAACGTCCTGAGTTAACGGATGGTTACCAAGGGTTCTATCATCTTATGGATGTGACAGGTAGTGTCGAGGAAGCGCGTGCAAGCTACATCATTCGTGATTTTGAAAAAGATGCCTTTGAAGCGCGTAAAGCAGCTATGCAGTCTATCGCTGATAAAATGAATCAAGAACTTGGCAGCGACCGTGTCACCCTAAACTTGACAGACCAGTACTACAATATGAAAGAAGTCATTGAAAAAGATATGACTCCAATTACCATTGCTAAGGCCGTTATGGAAGATTTAGGTATCACACCTATTATTGAACCAATTCGCGGCGGGACAGACGGCTCTAAAATTTCCTTTATGGGAATCCCAACTCCAAATATCTTTGCTGGTGGCGAAAACATGCATGGACGTTTTGAATATGTTAGCCTTCAGACTATGGAACGTGCAGTT
This sequence comes from Streptococcus sp. D2, assembly GCF_006385825.1. Classification (GTDB taxonomy): domain Bacteria; phylum Bacillota; class Bacilli; order Lactobacillales; family Streptococcaceae; genus Streptococcus; species Streptococcus shenyangsis. The sequence goes on from NZ_VFSI01000001.1 coordinate 223,078, forward strand.
GATACCATCATTGGTATCGTAGCTTATAAATAATTGATAAAAAACCGAGCATATCCAACTACGGAAATGCTCGGTTTTAGTATTTTATACTCGTCGAAAATCTCGTCAAACCACGTCAACATCGTCTTGCTGTACTCAAGTACAGCCTGCGGCTAGTATCCTAGTTTGCTCTTTGATTTTCATTAAGTATTAAAAGTGACATCTTTCCCTGCCCCTTTAGTTATCTCCCAATTTTCTCGTCTACTTGATTGTATTTCACTTAATACAAGGAAAACAATCTAAAACTAATTGTTACAACCTTCTTGCATCCAATTCGAATACACTATTTAAGGGCATTTTACATTAATTAGTCTTTTTTTCTTTTGACCATTCCAATCATTCCTAAGAACATGCCCATAATTCCTACAGATGCAAAAGCAGAACCATCTTCACTTCCTGTTTTAGGTAGAACTTCTTGACGATTTGCAGGTGCCTGATAAGTCTTATCTTCTAACATAGGCGGAACTACATATGACTTATCATCATTTTTATCTACGATTTGATTCATAGTTTTTTCAGAGGCAGTTACATCACTAGTAAATCCTGATTCTTGATGACTTGCAGCTTCTCCACTAGGAACTCCTTCCTCAACGTTCGAAACTCCATGAGTAACTCCTTCAGAACCAGTCATACTACCAGTAAACTCTGGTAAGTTATGAATAGCTGCTTCAGAACCCGACACACCACCAGTAAACTCTGGTAAGTTGTGAATAGCTGCTTCAGAATCAGACACACCACCAGTAAACTCTGGTAAGTTGTGAATAGCTGCTTCAGAACCCGACACACCACCAGTAAACTCTGGTAAGTTGTGAATAGCTGCTTCAGAATCAGACACACCACCAGTAAATTCTGGTACCTTATGGTCAGCTGATACGATTTTAGCTGATTCTTCTTTCTTAGTTCCAACCAACACAATTTCATCTTGCGCAACTTCAATAACTTCACGAAGTTTTATAGTACGCCTTCCATCTGGTGCTACTTCAGTCAAGATACGTTCCTTACCTGCACGACCTACCTGACTCACTCGAGTTTCACCTTTTGGAAGACTTGAATCTTCTTGTTTAACTGTCTTGAAGTTAATTACTTCTTCTACTACTTCAAGACTTGGTTGAGGTTGAACTAGTTCCTTATCTCCATCCGTTGGAACTATGGAATATTTCACTTCCTCTTTCGGAGTCGCTTGAAGCTGGTTGATAGAAGTTAGAGCTGCTTGCAAGGCTTTGTCTACTGCATCTTGTGTCTTGGCTTCTTGGATAGCTGTAAGTGCCTGTTCTGATAACTCGACGAGATGCTTCTTAGCTTCTTTATCGCTACCTAGTTCCTTGCTCTTGTTTTGGATAGCCTCTGCCAAGCTTGCCATAGCCTTGTCGTAGTTAGGCTCTTCTGGCTGGGATGGTTTCACTTCCTCTTTCGGAGTCGCCTGAAGTTGGTTAATAGAAGTTAGAGCTGCTTGCAAGGCTTTGTCTACTGCATCTTGTGTCTTGGCTTCTTGGATAGCTGTAAGTGCCTGTTCTGATAACTCAACTAGTTTCTTCTTAGCTTCTTTATCGCTACCTAGTTCCTTGCTCTTGTTTTGGATAGCCTCTGCCAAGCTTGTCATGGCCTTGTCGTAGTTAGGCTCTTCTGGCTGGGATGGTTTTGCTTCCTCTTTCGGAGTCGCTTGAAGTTGATTGATTGAAGTCAGAGCTGCTTGTAAGGCTTTATCTACTGCATCTTGTGTCTTAGCTTCTTGGATAGCTGTAAGAGCCTGTTCTGATAACTCAACTAGTTTCTTCTTAGCTTCTTTATCGCTACCTAGTTCCTTGCTCTTGTTTTGGATAGCCTCTGCCAAACTTGCCATGGCCTTATCGTAGTCAATCTTAGACTCTTCTGGCTGGGATGGTTGCTCTGGTTTTGGTTCCTCTTTCGGAGTCACATGAAGTTGGTTAATAGAAGTCAGTGCTGCTTGCAAGGCTTTATCTACTGCATCTTGTGTCTTGGCCTCTTGGATAGCTGTAAGAGCTTGTTCTGATAACTCGACGAGATGATTCTTAGCTTCTTTATCACTACCCAGTTCCTTGCTCTTGTTTTGAATGGCCTCTGCCAAGCTTGCCATAGCCTGGTCGTAGTTAGGCTCTTCTGGCTGCTCTGATGGCGAAGTATCTTCTTTTCCATAGTTTTCTTCCTTATCAAGGATAGCTTGTAAGGCTGTGGCTGTTTTCAGAATTTCTTGAGCATTGGAAGAGCTTGCTGAAAGTTGCTCAGATAATTTATCTAAGTTTGATTTGAAAGCTTCACGAGCCTCTGGAGTGTCCTTTAAGCTTGTCTGATCAAATTTATCTAACTCATCCTTCCAGTTCTTCATAGCCTGAACTAATTCTTCTTTGGTATAAAGAGCGCTTTCTGCTCCACGAGTGATGAACTTATCAACTTGAATACCAATATTTCTAGAGGTATCATTTCGTTTTGGATCCAATTGCAAGGTTACAGCATGCCAACCTTCTTCGAGTCCAGTCAAACGAACAAGAGTCTGATCACCTTGACGTGTAGTTGCTGTACCACTGAAGTATTTCTTACCATCTACAAGAGAAGCATTTCCTTGACCATCTTGATACTCAAGTTCTTTACCATCTAGAGTAACCTTATAGACACCATGACTAGGGTCAACAAAACCTTTAACTTCAATACCTGTTCCATAGAAGTAAGCTGTTACGCTAGCATTTTTCTTTTGTTCTTCAGTCAAACGACCAAATGAAGCCCAAGATTCAGTATTTTGGTATTTACCTGCCGAATTGGTTTCATGATGCCAACCTGGGCTATAATCAAGTTGACTGGCCTGATCATCATGACTTACTTGATCTTTTTGAAGCAAGTCAGCTTTCATTACTCGAACAGTTGCTTCAGCTGCAAATCCAAGCAAGGCATTGTCTGATGCACTTGTCATTTTCACTTTAAAGTCAAAAATTGAATCAGCTTGCTCGGTAAAGTCAATTGTCGGAATTGTCAAAGTCTTTTCTGTTTCACCATCTTGGAAGGTCAAATCAGCCGTTGTATCCTTATAAACCTTACCGTGAACCCCTGTTCCTGGCTCAGTCACGACATGAACTGTCGCAGCTCCTTTGCTACCACCAACACGTTTGATGGTTACAGTAACTGGTTGGCCTTTTTGAACTTCATAGGTTGTTTCTTTCAACTCAAACATACCCTTACCAGCATTATTAAGCGTATAGATACCCTCAGTTGCAATAGCTTTGCCAGTTTTGTTAACGAGTTTGATGGTATGTTCACCTGGAGCCAAGTCATCTGTCTCATAAACCATCTGGCTACGTTTACGAGCTGCATTATTGGTTTGTACATCTGCAACCTTTTGACCATCAACGTAAACCGACATTTCACCGTGGTTTGGATCCACTGTAGATACGACATAAGCCTTAGTTCCATTGAAACGGTAAGTCACGCTTGCATCTTTTTGGTTAGTCCACATAGATGTTCCGCGGATACCTTCAGACTCGTCATACCAGGTTGTATTTGCTTTGTCAGCTGTTGTATTTGAATGGTAATCCAAACCTAGAGGATAACCATCTGTTTTTTCGATACTACTTGGTGTCTTATAAACAGAGAAGTTTGTCAAAATAGGGGTTGCTTGTGAATTCGTGATAGTCACACGAATCTTTTGGGCTTCTACAGGTTGACCTTGGACAAGACGACGATAACCAACAGTCGAACCCTCTCCATATGGAACCCAGCGACCATTGAGCTCAACTTCAACCTTAAATCCTGAGATACGTTGACCTTTAGCGATATCTTCTTTGAGTTCGACTACGTCAAAGCGTCTCTTTTGACCAAGGTCGACAGTGAATTCACCTGTCTTCGCATCATTTGACAATGCCCAACTAGTATCATCCTTACCATCTGTTAGGTTACCTGCTTGGTACAAATGATTCTTACGGGTAGAGCTTGCCGTTACAGTTGCTCCCTTGGCGAAATCAGTCGCATACATTTGGTCCAAGGTTGCTCGGAATTCTTTCAAGCGAGCCACGTCTGCTTCTGCGAATTTACCTTCTTTATTTGGTGGAATATTGAGGAGAAGTGGCGTTCCACGACCAACAGACTTGAAGTAGATATCCATCAAATCTTTGATTGATTTTGGTTGTTGATTGTCATGGTAGAACCAACCTGAACGAATAGAAACGTCTGCTTCACCGACTGAGTACATATCTCCTTCTGGGTCTCCATGGTTGAGATAGTCATTCTTCACATCGTCAGTGATCTTAGCTTTCTTAACCTTATGCCAAACTGGATCTCCAGCGATACCACGTTCATTACCGATCCAACGGACGCTTGTTGGTTGAGCAGAGAAGATAGCGATATCCCCTTCAGCTTTCTTGATGTACTTGAACCACTCGTCAAAGGTGTAAGTTACTTTTTGAGCTCCGCTACCACGCGCACCATCCATCCATACTTCGATGAATTTACCATTGTTTCCGTATTTAGGATTGCCAAGGATTTCCTTGAGTTGGTTGAGATAGTATTCGTTATACTCTTTTTCAGTTGAAACATGATATTTAGGGTTATTAGCATCCCATGGTGATAGGTAAACACCCATATTCATGTCATACTTAGTCGCTGATTTAGAGATTTCTTCGAGAAGGTCACCCTTACCGTCTTTCCAAGGACTTGCCGCTACGCTATGTTTTGTATATTGAGAGGGATAGATTACAAATCCATCATGGTGTTTTACAACCATGATTGTTCGCTTGAATCCCGCATCCTTCAAAGTCTTAATCCACTGATCTGTATCAAGATTAGTTGGGTTAAAGTTTTGAGGATTTTCTCTACCGTTCCCCCATTCAGAGTTGGTGTAGGTATTCATTCCATAGTGGATGAAGGCAGCCAATTCTTCCTTGTGGTAGTCCAATTGAGCCTTGCTTGGTAGTGGTCCATAGTTTCCAATTTCTGTTTCTTCGTCTTTTGGATCCACTACTGGAGTTGCTGGAGTTGCTGGTTTTGGATCTTCTATTTTTTCGTATTCAAAAATAACTTGGTTCACTCCTTTATGTTGGATTGTTGCTTCTTGGCTTGCATTGACTGCACGGTAGCCTGTAATTTCTTTAGCTTGGAATCTATGAACAAAGGAAACTTCGTATTCTTTACCATCGTTATTGTCAACAGTTGCAGGCGCTAATTCTTGGTCTGTACCTTTCAATCGGTAACGAAGATCGAAGGAACCTTTATTGACTTTATAAACAACCTTAATGACACGAGTTCCTGCAGGAGCCTTGCTCACAACACTATAATCCTCTCCCCAAGTATCTTTCAGTTGCTTGTTGACAGCTTTACCGTCAATCGATACAATCTCATATTTTTCTTTATTCTTCTTGTAGAAGTCAGTTTTCTCAATTTCTGTTTTATAGTTATAGTCAAACTGAGTTCCAACTTCCGTCTTTTCAACAAAAGTATCGTTTTCTTTGACTGGATTATCTTTTTGGTCTAGATGTTCTACAACAACTCGTCCATAGTCAACACCTTCAAGAAGCGTCGCAATACCATTTTGATCGAAAGAGTATTTATTTTTGCCAATAACAGCTGTCTTATTTCTAATCATTTCTCCTTCTGGAGTAAAGTAGTAACGATTACCATTATCTCCTTGGTACCAGCCTTTGACTCCATATTTATCAATGATTTCTTTGACCCATGCTAGTTGTTCAGGCGATAGGACAAGTCCTCCTCCAAAGCGATCTTTTTCAGCGATATTCATATTATCAACAGTTCCATGTTGGTGAATTCCAATAACTTTACCATCACCATTAATAATTCCACCACCAGAAAGACCAGAAACAGAAGTCAGGCGATAAGTGATGCCAACTGCTCCTTTATCATCAAGCTTTTCAGTACCCTTAACAACACCATCAGCCTTATACAACTGACCAGGGATGATTGGTTCCTTCAATTCTGGAGAAGTGGAATCTGTCGGATATCCTATGGTACTAACTGGTTCACCAGCTTTATAGTTACGATGTTCTGCAAGAGGAGTAAAGGTAGCTTCCTTATTTGGACTTGCAATCGAGAGCGGTACTGGTGCTACTACTAAAGCTAGGTCATTCTTCACTCCTTCACCAAACTTTTCTTTATTCCAGAAATGAATATCCTTTTCCTTGAACAAAACGGTATTTCCTGACGCTGGCAAAGAATTGTTCTTAGCAGTATTTGAACCTACATTGTAATAAAACTTAGTAGTATCACCACCACGAATAGAGCCGGCATTGGTATCTGCATCCTTGACTAAGAAATTATGTGCTACTGTCAACATAATATTTGGAGCTACAAAGATTCCAGATCCCGAATTGAGATAACGTTGGCTACCTCCACCTGCTAAAGGTGAACTGAAAATTGTATAAACCATAGCAGCTGAGGTAGCTGGCTGGCCTTCATAATTGATACGTTTAAGGTCTTGGCCACCATTGATAATGGCTCTATTTTCTTTTTCGCCTTCAGTTGGAGCTACTTCCGTAGGTTTCAATATACTCTTAGTCTCTACTTGTGGACTTTCTCTTTCTGAAACAATAGCTGCAGTATCTACTTGTTTCACTGGGGTATCAGGATAAGCACGATCAGAGATTTCTTCAGGGAGTACATCACCAGCCACTTCAGTAGTTTTGGCTTCCTTAGCCACTTTCTCGACGTCAGGTTCTGTTTTTTCAGTTACTTCTTCTTTTATCGCTTCTACTTTTTCATGATCTACATCTGCTGTATCTTTTGCTTGACCGTCCACTTCAAGTTTCGGTTCTGTCACAAGTTCACTAGCCGCAACATTCCCAGATGCAAAAAAAGCAAGACCGACTGCTACAGAAGCAACACCAACAGTCAGTTTACGAATACTAAAGATTCGACCTTTTTCTAAAAAATATTGTTTCATCAAATACTCCTAATCTTCTAGAGCAGTCAGCTACTGCCCGAGCCCAGTTTTAACTGGTAACAGTCTTATGTTTATTTACTTTTCAAAAACTCCTTCCCATAAGCACTTTATTTAGACAATTACAAGCACTGAGAAATCGCTTACATTTCTTTGGATAAAATAATGCTTCTAATAGCTATTTTTCATCATACTAAGTATACTATATTAGAATAAAAAAACAAAGTTTTTTATGGTTTTTACTGCTTTTCACTTTATATTTTGTGATAGTCTATGGCTAAGGACAGACGAGTATAAAGTTCCATTAATATAAAAAGAGATAGGATTTATGATATGTACCTAAAAAATTAGACAGAAAAAATCTAACTTTTAAAAGTCGGTACCTAATTTTATTTCCATTACCTCTTTTTATTTTTAAAAATTTAAGTTCTCAACTTCTCTATTATTCTCTATTATTCTCTCTTTTTCCCTATCATCAACAAGCCTAGAAACATCCCTACAAATCCTACAATTGCAATACTGGACTTATCCTCACTTCCTGTTTTAGGCAGGAGATGCTGCTGTGCCGCAGGTGCTTGATAAGTATGTTCTTGCGCCATAGCCTGCACTGCAGTAGACGGGTCAGCCTTATATTCTGTCACCTTATGCACTGCTGCTTCGGCCTCGTTGACACCATCCGCAAGAGTTGGTAGATCCGAACTAGCAGACTGTACTTCATGAGCGCCTCCTTCATAAGATGGAAGTTCTGATTTAACAGCTTCTACCGCATTAGCGCCTCCTTCATAGGATGGAACTTCTGATGTTGCGGCTTCTACCGCATTAGCGCCTCCTTCATAGGATGGAAGTTCTGATTTTGCGGCTTCTACCGCGTTAGTGCCTCCTTCATAGGATGGAACTTCTGATTTTGCGGCTTCTACCGCATTCACACCGCCTTCGAATTCTGGGACTTCATGAATAGTTCCCGGTGGATTTTCTTCGACCTCTATTTCTGGAACTTCATGAATAGCGGCTACTTCGCCGTTTACACCACCTGAGAAGTCTGGCACATCATGAACGGCTGCTTCCTCACCGTTGATGCCACCTTCAAAGACTGGATTCTCATGAACTGTACCTTCACCATTGACTGCACCTGTGAATTCTGGAACTTCATGGATTGCTGCTTTTGCACCATTTTTTCCACCAGGAACTCCTGCCCCTTCAAGACTTACAGACAAATTATGCATGCTCTCAATTGCACCATCAATGATTTCTGTAATTTCCTGACCAATATCTTCCTTACTAGCTGCAAATAGCAATGTTTTTGAATCGTACTGAGTCAAGAAGGTCGCAAAATTTCCATTTGCCAGTTTTAGAACTGGTGGCTGATTCACCAATACTTCAGAATCAAATTCTAAAGCGATGACATTTTTGCTCATCTCTACAGCATTTTTCACAGTTGCTTTCGTTGGAGCAATCCCATCCTTACTTAGGAAATCCCAGTTGAATTTCTTATAGGACAAGGTATATTCATTTTGGTTGTTATCTGCATGCTCATAAAGCAAACCAAATTCACCATTTCCAAGATCTTGTAAGGAGTTATAAGCAAATTTACCACTTTGAATTGGATTATGCTTGAGCCAAGTTAAATCTCCATTCGCTTCCACACGTGCTACGTGCACCAAACCATTGTATCGTCCAGGTCCACCTGCATTACTGAGGACGATATACTCCTTGCCATTTTGTACAGTGTGTATAGCTGACATTTGAACATAGACATCTTTGACATCCGCATAGCGCTTCACATCTTTTTCCCAAGTTGCTCCACCATCTTTACTTGTAGCAACTTGAAGATCACCTGTCAATCCGCGCATGAAGAGTTTGAGATCTCCATTATTCAACTGAACAACGGTTGACTCCGTATTTTGAGCACCTGAATTATTCATAGTTGAAGAGTGAATTGTTTGGTTACCTACCGGACGGTTATCATTGACAGCTTCCCCTGCATGCCAAGTTTCACCATGATCATCTGAGTAAATGACGCGCGAAGACTGAGAACCACCTAGGTAGGATACATTATTTGTCGTGTAGGCAGGGATAACAAGACGTCCTTTATGAGGTCCTGAGTGTAAGGCAATACCTGTACCAGGTCCTGTTCCTAAGAAATGCATCCAATCCTTACGAATACCGTATGTAATATCTTTTGGTGCAGACCAAGTTTTTCCATCGTCATCACTATAAGACATCCAGAGATAGTTGGTGTTTGAAACTCTAAAGATATTCTTGTCGCTATAATCGAAGTAGACATTACCAATCAGTTCTTCACCTTTATACAAATCACCCTTATCACTATAGGCTGGTTTCTTAGGATCAACTACAACACGGTATTCTGTCTTTCTATTTTCGGGGTCAAAAACCTCACCATTTTCACGAATTGTATAATGTCCTGCTTCACCTTTTTTATACAGAACTTGGTAAACCTTATCCCCAATTTGCTCATAGGCTTGCGGTGCTTTTCCTGGTAAATCTCTAACCGCTTCACCTTCTACAAACATATCAAAAATAGAGAAGATTCGCTTAGTTTTCGGATCTTGGACTAGGGCCATGTCGATATTAACTGGTGATCCCGCATGAGCTCTTCTAGCATTCTCATTATCACGAGGATTTGAGATGACGATTCTATCTCCCCATGTTTTGCCCTTATCATCACTACGACGAACAACCATACCGATATCGCCCCAGTCAGAGTGATGCAAGCGTCTCTCATCTGCACCAGCAATCAAGGTTCCCTTATCCGTTTTCAGCAGGGCTGGAATACGGTAGCTTGCAATACCATCTTTATTTGGCTTGCGGTTCTCACCACCTTCAAAAACATCCAGTTTATCCGTAACTTCTGCTCCTTCAGGAAGTTTCTTCTCCAACTCTCCTCTTTCAAAGAGCTGACTACGTTTTTTAACTTCTTCTGGTGAAAGGGTCCGATCATAAACCGTTAGATTACGGACTTTAAGATTAGCGCCCCAGAAGTTTTTGCCTGTACGTTTTGTTGTACCGATTTGCACATGGTTGACATCTGGCATATCTTGGATGAAACGACCAGATTGAGGACTTGTACGAGACAAGACACCATTTACGTAGAGGCGCACCTTACCATTTGGTTGGTCTGCATTGGGTCTCTCAACTGTAAAGGTTACAGAATTCCACTGACCTGGTTTAATCTTCAAAGGAGCATTTTTATAATCACCATAAAATTGGTTCCCATTGGCATCCCGACCTTCAATGATAGCTGTGTTATCAAGAATGGCCATGGTGAAGTATTCATTTACTTTGGTATCACTAGAAACTGAAAAGAGGTTGTAAAAACGTGGAGCAGATGCATCTGGCTTAAACTCCATATGAATAGTCGCATTTTGAAGTTTTTTAAGCTTGCCGAGCTCCCCCTTCATATCAACTCTTTGCCCGTTTGAAGGATTTGTTTCAACATCTTCCTTCTCTATGACAGTATTGGCATTTTCCAACTCTCTGGCATAAAAATCACGCGGAATGTTTCCAACTTCTTCTTTGTCTTCACTCTCTGTAGCTGGATTTTCGTTTGATGCTTCTGTTTCTGCTGGTTTTTCAGACCCTGGGTTTGCTTGCAACTCTTCACGGCTCACTTCAGTTCCCTTATCCGTTGCTGTTGACAATTTGTCTGCGAGTTCCTTATCTAGATTCGTCAGATTTCCTGTCTCTACTTCCTTAGGCAATTCTGGCAAAGATTGCCCTGCTGTTTCACCACTCGTTGATGCTGCCTCTTGAGCCAAAGCAGGTGTAGCACCAAAAACAACCGCTCCAATCACTACTGAAGCTGCCCCTACTGCAAATTTTCGAATTCCGTATCGTTGTTTTCTATCAAAATGTCTCTGATTCATATTTTACCTCTCATTTTCTAATTCGGTAAAGCGCTTTCTTTTTGACTTAAAATTTTTAGCCACTAGGACTAGACAATTCCAAAAGAAACTAAACTATTTAATGGAAATTTCCATTATTTTTAATTTAAACAATCTTGCATAGCGTACAGTTCAACTTTGCAATACGTCATGAAAGACATTTTACTCCTTTCATATTTTATCTTAACCTTATTATATAATAAATATTTTCAGTTTTAGACTTTACAATAGACAATAGATTCTACTTTCAAAAATAGTTAAAAATTCTAAATTATTTGAAACTAGTTTCAATCATAATCCAATCAAAACAGAGTCTGAATGACAACATCCAATACGAGTATAAGATCTAATAAACATTTTTCATAATAAAACGCATAATATCAAGTTGAACTGCACCCCAAAAGTTAGACAGAAAAAATCTAACTTTTGGGGTGTTTTTATTATGAAATTAACTTATGATGATAAAGTTCAGATCTATGAACTTAGAAAACAAGGATATAGCTTAGAGAAGCT